>JABSQK010000511.1 GCA_013215875.1 Lentisphaeria bacterium | reverse complement strand
GTAGAAGCAGACTGTATGACCACTCAAGGTATTTATGTAAGTGCGATCCGTGAAGGTGATGAAGATATGTTACCACTAAAGGACCGCATTATGGGTCGTTACTCTGCAGACGATATTCGTGATCCGCTATCTGAGAAAAAAGATGCATATATAATTAATGCAGGTGAAGAAATTACCTATGATATCGCCGACCGCATTCTTGATGTGGGTCTCGACCGGGTATTAATTCGTTCAGTACTAACGTGCAAGAGTGACGAAGGTGTTTGTTCTAAGTGTTATGGTCGTAATTTGGCCACAGATGGCTACGCAGAAGAAGGTGATGCAATTGGTATTATTGCAGCTCAGTCTATCGGAGAGCCCGGAACACAGTTGACCATGCGTACATTCCACACAGGTGGTGTCGCATCTACTGAATTCAAACGTCCGTTTATCAAAGCGCGGAATGCAGGTATCATTAAACTTGTTGATGCCCGCCAGGTGGAAAATAAGGACGGCAATATCGTTATCCTTAATAAAACTGCCAAAGTGCTCATCGTTGACGATGCAGGCTATGAACAGGAAAGTCACAATCTTGTAGCTGGTTCTATTCTCAGCAAGAAAGAAGGACAAAAAGTCAAAGTAGATGAAACATACGCGACTTGGGATCCACATAACGTTGCAGTTGTGACTGAGTTTAGTGGTAAGATCCGTTTTGTTGACCTTGTTGAAGGGATTACCATGAAGGAAGAGATAAATCAATCTACTGGTAAAGCAGAAGTGACAGTTCTTGACCATCGTGAGGATTTATTCCCGCAGATTGTCATCATGGATTCAGAAAATGAAATGCTGGCGCATTATAACTTGCTTACAGGCGCCCATATCATGGTGAAAGACGGCAAGAAGATTACTGCTGGTGAAAATATTGCTCGTACGCCGCGTCAACAAGCACGTACAAAAGATATCACCGGTGGACTGCCACGTATTGCAGAATTATTTGAAGCACGCATGCCTAAGAACCCTGCCGAAATCGCTAAGATTGATGGTAAGGTAGAAATGGGCGATGTAGTCAAAGGTAAACGTACCCTGATTATTCGTGACCCGGATACCGATGCCGTAGAAGAGCACAGTATTCCTGCCACAAAGCAGATTACTGTATTCGAAGGCGACAATGTGAAGAAAGGCCAGCCATTAACCAATGGTGCGGTTGTTCCTCAGGAAATACTTGAAGTCTGCGGACCGCAAGACCTTCAGGAATATCTCGTAAACGAAATTCAGGAAGTATACCGCCTTCAAGGTGTAGAAATCAACGACAAGCACATTGAGGTTATTGTTAGCCGCATGCTGCAAAAAGTCCGCGTTCTTGAGCCTGGAGATACAAGCTTCCTCTATGGTGAGCACATTGAAAAACGTGCCTTCCTTGATGGAAATACCCGTACGATTGCCGAAGGTGGCCGTCCTGCAGAGGCAACACCAATTCTGCTCGGAATTACCAAAGCGGCTCTTGAGACTGAAAGCTTTATTTCAGCTGCATCATTCCAGGATACCACACGTATTTTAACTGATGCTGCGACATTGGGTAAAGTGGATCCATTGGAAGGTTTCAAAGAGAACGTTATTATGGGCCATTTGATTCCTGCCGGTACCGGATATGCAAAAATCCGCAAGGTGAAAATCAAGAAATTGGGCCGCGAAATTGTCATGGATCTCGATGACCTGGTTGAAGAAAGCGAAGAAAGAGAAGCCGTAACAAGTGGAGCAGATGCTCAGGCTGCAGCAATGAATGCTCTAGGCCTGGATAGTCCTGCTGAATAGATAAATTAAATTAACCATATTTGTGCTTGACATGAGTTCAACGAGAACTATCCTGTCTGCCCATTTTTTAACAATATTTTAGGAGCAATTAGCTCATGCCAACGATTAATCAGTTAGTGCGCAAAGGTCGCAAAAGCAAGGTTTACAAAAGTAAATCACGCGCTTTGCAGTCTTGCCCGCAACGCCAGGGTGTCTGTTTACAAGTAACAACACGTACACCTAAGAAGCCGAACTCAGCGTTACGTAAAGTTGCGAGAGTGCGTCTGACAAATGGCCAGGAAATCACCGCTTATATCGGTGGTGAAGGACATAATTTACAGGAACATTCAATTGTTCTGGTTCGCGGTGGACGTGTACCGGATTTACCAGGTGTTCGTTACCATGTAGTACGTGGTAACCGTGACTCACTCGGTGTTGATAAACGCCGCCGTGGTCGCTCTAAGTACGGTTCAAAGAAACCAAAATCATAACAATTTATGACAGCCCGGTGAAGGGCGTCAATTTAAGAGGAATAGAATGAGAAGACGCAAAGCAATAAAGCGACAGCTTACACCAGACGTAAATTACAATAGCGAGCTGGTCGCATACTTAATCAATATGGTTATGCGTCGTGGAAAAAAGTCAGTTGCACAAAATATCGTCTATGGTGCATTTGAGACTATTCGCGAAAAGAGTGGAAAAGATCCACTGGAAGTATTTTTGCAGGCACTGGAAAATGCCAAACCTCACGTGGAAGTAAAAAGCCGTCGTGTGGGTGGTGCAAATTACCAGATACCTATAGAAGTCGCACCTGAACGTCAGGTCGGAATTGCCTTACGCTGGATGGTGGGTTATGCCCAAAGCCGCAAAGGTAAATCAATGAAAGATAAGCTAGCCAGTGAAATATTGGATGCTTTCGAGAGTACAGGATCAACTGTAAAAAAGAAGGATGACACGCACCGTATGGCTGCGGCGAACAAAGCGTTCGCACATTATCGCTGGTAGGAGCTGTTTAGCAAACTACCCGGAGTTATTTGAAAGTGAATCTCATGGTGACAGAAAACTATAAAAGTCTTTTGGAATCGCCAGACAGGGATATAGCATTGAGCAAGGTCCGAAATATCGGAATCATGGCTCACATAGATGCTGGAAAGACAAACTGTACTGAGCGTATTCTGCTGTACACTGGTGTCAACTACAAGGTTGGCGAGGTTCACGATGGTACTGCAACCATGGATTGGATGGAGCAGGAACAAGAACGGGGAATCACCATAACAAGCGCTGCGACGACCTGCTTCTGGAACAAACACCGCATCAACATTATCGACACCCCCGGACACGTAGATTTTACCGCCGAAGTAGAACGCTCACTTCGCGTACTTGATGGCGCAGTAGGCGTCTTTTGCGCTGTCGCAGGCGTTCAGCCACAATCCGAAACAGTCTGGCGTCAGGCAAACAAATACAATGTCCCCGTAGTCGCATTCGTAAATAAGATGGATCGTATAGGTTCTGATTACTTCCGTGTTATCAACGACATTAAAGAAACCCTAAAAGTAAATGCAGTTGCCGTTCAGGTACCTATGGGTGAAGAAGAGGATTTTGTCGGTGTTATCGATGTTATCACACGCAAGGCTTTTTTCTTCGAGGGTGAACATGGAACAGAAGTCATTACTAAAGAAATTCCCGATGAGTATAAAGAAAAGGTGGAAGAAGTTTACCATCATCTTCTCGAAGCAGTTTCTGAAATAAATGAAGAAGTAGCCGAGATTTACCTAAATGATGAAGAGCCCGATGCCGATACACTTATAGCAGCCATTCGTAGCAGCGTGCTGAAAGCAGAACTCGTACCGGTCTTATGCGGAACTGCCTTCAAAAATAAGGGCGTGCAACCGCTTTTAGATGCGGTTCTAAATTACCTGCCTTCACCAGTCGACCTGGAAACAATCTCTGGTATGGATCCAAAATCAAATAAAGAAATTACCTGGCCTGTGAGCGACAATGAAGAACTCAGCGCTCTGGCATTCAAAATCATGACCGATCCATTTGTTGGCCGCTTGATTTATTTCCGCCTGTATTCCGGCACCTTGAAAAAGGGCCAGACGATCTATAATCCACG
>JABSQK010000510.1 GCA_013215875.1 Lentisphaeria bacterium | reverse complement strand
TTTAATGCACCCATAGCCATATTCTTAACCACTGCTCTGCGACACGGCTGCAATCCATCGTCACAAGGAAAGTGCATCTGTAATTTTTTGCCATGCGCAGAGAGAAAATTAAACTCAACAGGTTTTGCTCCATAGTTTCCCTGCCATACAAACGTTCCTAAGGTCTTGCACATAGAAATGGACACGTCAATGCAAGATGGAATTCCAGTACATTCAAACACGACATCCGCACCGCCCGGTGATATTTTTTCTATTTCAGCCAGTACGTCTACATCAGCAGAATTGAAAATATAATCGGCCCCAAATTCGGTAGCTAACTCCAATTGATCATCGCTCATATCAATACCAACAACACGACAACCCCGATGCACACAAGCGGCCAGTACACCCATACCGACCTGACCACAACCATAAACTACAACAAGATCCCCCATTCTCGGATTCGCCATATCAACGCCATAAAGACCCACAGCAGGCATAACAAACATACTCGCTACTTCCATATCGCAATCACCAATAATAGCTGCCACGCCATGAGTGCTATTCGGATCTATAACCATCCGTGAACAATGCCCACCAGTCACAGCTGTGACCACGGTGCCATCGCTCAAAGTCAACCCATCACCCCCTCGACTATACACCCTATCGCCAACCTTAAAGTTGTCTACTTCAGAGCCAACTTGCTCCACTATGCCAGTTGACATATATCCCGTACAGAGTGGAAATGGCCCCCAGGATATCTTATTTCGGATTAGGGCAAACTCAGTTCCTACGCTGACACCAGAGTACATTGTTTTAATGCAAATTTGATCTGCTGCCGGTTCTTGTATCTCAACTTCTTCTATCGAAAAATTTTGCTCTTCATCGCAAATTAATGCTTTCGCTTTCATAATGTTCCCATTGGTTTAGTATGCCTGGAATTTTTAATACTATGATTGCGTAAGTTATCAATTCAATTCGACTTAACACTTAAGTCTATTGTAATAATTGGACCCTATGACAATTGACAGTGATTGATTTAAAATAAAATGATTTGGAGTATTTATGACCAATACCATGACTTGGAATTTCCCGTTACCACGAACACATACCGGTATTATTTTGGGAAATACTGTCTCTGGCCTGATGATTTGGGGCAATGGCTCACAGCTAAACATCACCCTCGGCAGCTGGGAGTCTATCATTATCAATAGGTTGACAGTTTGCTTAGTACTGTTAAATTGATATATACAAATAGGTGAGGCATGTCAGAATGGAACACACTAAAATACAGTTTAAGAATTCCCAACATAGGACAGCCAAGCCTGCCCTAATTAAACCCTTTTCTCCAACGAATCTAAAGAAACCAGTCCAATCAGCGTTCACGCTCATTGAGTTATTAGTCGTCATTGCTATCATCGCCATTCTTGCAGCAATGCTGCTTCCTGTGTTAAGCAAAGCGAAAGGAAGAGCCAAGAGATCCCTGTGTCTCGCTAACATCAAACAACAAGTTACCGGTGTGATCATGTATGCCGATGAATACGATGGCATGGTGCCGGTAGTCTACGGATCAGGACCAGTATCCCAGGGTGCCGTTGTTGAACCATACTGCTACCAGGCCACACTTGAGGCCGCCATTGACTGGGCGTCGGCGGGCGGATACTACAGAGGTCTAGGTCTGGTTGCACAGGATGGACATTATGGTGGCCCGAAGACTGCGCTGGGTAATGCGGAATGTGAATCCATAGGAGTATTACGATGTCCGTCTGAAGATTGGTTTGATCCGCAAAATACCAAAGTGGGATACTGGGACTTTACCTATTCAGATGGTGACTCGTCTAAAAAACAATGGCTCAGAACAACCTATTTTTATCGAGGTGTTGGATCGGACACCTGGGTTTTTAGCGACAAACCAAATTTGTCCGCACGGATTGGTGGTCTCGATTCAAATGATGTTGCAGTTTATGACGCCGGCTATGGCCTGTGGAATACAGGGCTCAGCCTATGGCCGCGGAACAATCATAAAGAAGGATTCTATAATGTCGGGGCGTTTGACGGTTCTGCATTCGGTGTCAGTGATTCATATTGGGCATATACCATGTCGATTAACTATTATGCCGAAGCGTGGGAATTCGGGGATTGGCTGGCTTCAGAGCGATAAGTATTGAACGATGATTAAACAGCTCCTCCTGAAAGTTCAAGCTTTATTTTTCGTCATTACCCTTTCCGTATTAACCAGTGTATCTTTGCATGCAGCATCAGATGCGACCCCACAGCTTTTCACCATTACCGACCATCTCAGCCGGCAATGGACGAATGAACTGATACACGTCGATGCCGTCTTCCCATCGCCCGTAAACGGATCACTGACTGTAACAGTGAACGGAAAGGAAGTACCCTTTCAGTTGACCAACATCAAGCGAGAAGCGAAAGGTGCGCTCCGATCGGTGCGCATCTGGACAGTACTTACTCTACCGGCCAACGGAAAGGCTATTATCCGCGTGGCCGCAGCAGACAAAGTCGCCAAAGCACCAAAAACTGCTGTATCAGTCAAGAAAGAGGGTGAGTGGATAACATTAAGCAACGATGTACTCGCGTTGCGACTGTCAAACCTTGTAATGAAACCGGACGCACGTAAGGCTCTTGAACAGCTACCCGTGCCACTTTCATCAGTGCAGCGTAGCAACGGCAAATGGATTGGCCAGGGCAAGTGGATCACCGACAAAGCCACACCGCAAGTCAAGGCGGTCAAGACCACGGTACTCGATAGCGGCCCGGTCTTCGCACGAGTGCGGCAGGATTACTCCTTTGTCAATGGCGCTGAATACTCCATAACCTTTAAACTTGCTATGCATCAGGACGCAGCAACCGTTGAAGAAATCTGCACACTCACCGGAACGAAAACCGCCTTTCGTCTGGACCTCACCGACCGCCTAAACCCCACACACGTCTACTGGCACGTGCAGCAGGGTACGAAAACCGCTACCAAAGGTGACACCCGTCAGAATACCAAGATCGATCTGGCTAGCCCGGGCGAACTACTCATCCTGCGTCCGTGGGCCTACTGGTGGCTGACGGATCTGAGCATGTGGGCAGCGTTTTACCGCGATGGCGGTGAGTACCTTGGCGTATTGATGCTTCGCCCGTCGCAGTGGACCCCGATCGGCTGGGATGGATTTAAGCGAACCCAGGTATCCGTTTCTGTTACCGACGACAAGCGGGTGGGGATGACTTTCCCACTCGGCTCCGCCAAACCGAAAGAAACACTCAAGCGCCAGTGGGCGATCACGACAAGCAAGTACGCAGCTGAATTAACGCCCACCGATTCAGTACCATTAATTCGACGGCAGCTGGTCAAATACAGTGAGTGGCCCTTAGACAAGGTGAAGGACTTTGGCTTTGACTTTACACCCTCTGACCCGGACCGGTCACACCCCTTCCTGCTGTTCACGAAGGAGGACATAGACCGCGCCCGCAAGCAGGCAAAGACGGATCCGGCCATTGCACGTTACATCGAGCGTCATCGCAACTACGTCATGGACAGATGCCATAGCATTAAGACCTTTGAGAATGAAGGCTGGGAGGCATTTTACAAAAAGAACTATTGGGGTAACTACCAAGTCGAGTCACTACCAGCCGCATATGTCGGACTGGCCGATCCGGCGATCGAGAAGCTGATGGTAGCAGCACTCAAGGGATGGACGAAGAAGTTCATGGACATGATGCTCAATGAACCCGTATACGGCGGATTGGGCAGGCACGGACCATGGGCATCGGGAAGCGTCATGACGCTTGCGCTTTACTACGACGCAATGGCATCCAGCACATTTTTGAGCCCGGAAGATAAACAAGCTGCCCGCAACGCACTGGTTCTGGGCGCGCATTTCCTCGACCACCCCGACTACTGGAACACCGACGTTAGCCTGTGCAGTGCCAACCCCAACATGACCAACTCAATCAGAGTACCTCAGGGAATGCTTGCGCTCTTACTTGACGGTCATCCCAACTCGTCCCAGTGGCTGAAGGCGGCTGAGGATGAGCTCAAGCGCGAATTGAAGGATTGGGTATCTCCCGGTGG
>JABSQK010000051.1 GCA_013215875.1 Lentisphaeria bacterium | reverse complement strand
ATTTGAGTATATTGAGTTATTTTACAATTCATATCGACCACATTCTTATGCTGAAGGATTAAGTCCTAATGAATATGAAAAGAAGAAATCAAACGTAAAGGTCGCTTAACCCTTTGTCTACAAAAAGGGGGGAACTTCAAAATCGTATTCCGCATCCCCAAAACCCAGGATAGGAAAAAATATAAACGGCAGAAAAATCAAACCAATTGCAAATCCTGGACCTTTGCCAAATCGTTCTGCAACTTTTATGTAGAGCAGAATCATACCGGCAATATTTACGCAGGGAACGATGCACAGTATAAACACCCATACAGGCTGCTTGGCTATTTCACAACACAAAACGTAAATGTTGTAATAGGGAACTATTGCCTCCCAGCCGGGTCGTCCAGCCTTCACAAACATTTTCCACCAGGCAATAAGCATAAAAATGGACGCAAGCACTGCAAAGGCAATGATGGCAATATAAATGACAATGATTACAAAAACAAATGCTTCTGCACCAGATCCTGTCGTTGTTTGCATGGTTTTCCCTTGAATAAAAAAGAGCCGGACCTAAGCCCGGCTCTTCACAAATTGTTAGTCTTTAAATACTACTCTTCTTCGTCAGCTTCTGCTTCTTCAGCAGGTTCTTCAGCAGCTTCTACTTCGCCGCCGCCATCGCCGCCTTCGTATGCAGCCGAGCCAAAACCAAGCATTGGTATACATATGAATGGAACAATTACCATTCCTATACCAAAGCCTGTGCTCTTACCAAATTTCTTGGCAACTTCTATTAAGATGATGATCGCCGCAATAATATTCACACAGGGTACTAACGTGAGAATGAAAAACAGAATGGGTTTTTTTGCTATTTCGCAAGTCAATATGTATGTGTTGTAAATGGGAATAATTGATTCCCAGCCAGGTCGCCCTGCTTTTACAAATATTTTCCACATAGCGATAATTATAACAATCATCAATATTGCTGGTATTGCCAGAGCTGCTCCTAATGCTGCCATCGCACCTGCTATCATACCTGCTATTCCACCGTCACCACTCTCAGCTTCCTGAGCTACAAACATATTAAATAATTCCATACTACCCTCTCCTTATTTTAGTTTTTGTCTTATTCGCGGTTTAAACTAATAAAAAACAGGCCTCCTGCAAGGAAATTAGCATAATTTTAAAAAGCGCCTTCTCTTGCATTTACTGTCAATTATAAGTAAATTAGGGTGAATCCGTTAAATGGAGTATTTTTAGACATGTGTGGAATTGTTGCCTATATTGGCTCAAAAAACTGTATACCACTACTTATAAGTGGTTTACAGAGGCTTGAGTACCGTGGATATGACTCTTCGGGAATCGCCTGTATCCATAAATCGACGATCTCTGATTATAAGGCAGTAGGCAAGGTAAAAGAGCTCAACAGCCTCATTGAAAAGTCCTCTATTGATGAGTCCCAGGTCGGAATTGCGCACACACGCTGGGCCACACATGGCCTGCCAAGTGAGGCAAATGCCCATCCACACCTCAGTACAAACAGAAAATTTGCCGTTGTCCATAATGGAATTATTGAAAATTACAAGGCACTTAAGAGTAATCTTGAGGCTAAAGGCTGCAAATTTCAGTCTGAAACGGATAGTGAAGTCATTGCTCATTTGATTGAACAACTCTATGATGGCGACCTAGTGGCGGCAGTAGCATCAGCAGTTAAAATGCTTGTGGGTGCCTATGGCCTGGCCGTGATTGCCAGTGATGAACCAGATAAAATCGTCGCTGTTCGCAATGGCAGTCCAATTGTCATTGGTATTTCCGAGAACGAATCCATTATAGCCAGTGATTTATCCGCCATCGTATCGCACACAAAACAGGTCATTTTCCTTAATGACAATGATATCGCGATTGTAACAGCCAGTAATGTAGAAATTCGCAATCAGGAAAATGTGCCAATCAGCCGCGAAATCGACACAGTGGACTGGGACTTCAGCGCCGCTGAAAAAAGCGGCTATGAGCACTTTATGCTGAAGGAAATTTTTGAGCAACCTGAGGCAGTAGGGAATGCCATTCGCGGCCGCCTCGACCATGTGAACAACAGTGCCTTGCTTTCCGGACTCAATATGGATGCCCAGGATCTGGTGACAATTAAACGCATTATCATTGCCGCTTGCGGCACCTCCTTAAATGCCGGCCTTATTGGCGAATACTACCTTGAGGATCTTGCCGGGCTGGTAACGGAAGTTGAACAAGCGGCCGAATTTCGCTACCGGAATCCGCTTGTTGATGCGGAAACCCTCTGTCTGATTATCAGCCAATCCGGTGAAACAGCCGATAGTTTAGCCGCGTTGCGAGAAGCCAAGTTAAAGGGTTCGCAAGTTGCGGCCATTTGCAATGTTGTCGGGTCAACCATTTCCAGAGAATCCGGGCGCGGAATTTACCTGCATGCTGGTCCGGAAATCGGGGTAGCCTCAACCAAGGCATTTACCTGCCAGGTTTCTGTCCTGTTAATGATGGCTCTAAAATTTGCCCGGGCCCGGCGCTATACCTACACGGATGCGGCAGAACTTATCAACGAAATCGAAAAAATCCCCGAGTACATCGATGCGGTTTTGAAACAATCCAAAAAGATTGAAAAAATTGCCAAACGCTGGGCCCATGCCACAAACTGGTTTTTTATTGGCCGCGGTTATCAATACCCAGTGGCACTTGAAGCGGCATTAAAGCTTAAAGAGATCTCCTATCATCATGCCGAAGGCTATCATGCAGCCGAACTGAAACACGGCCCAATCGCACTGCTCGATGAAAATTTTCCGGTAGTTGCACTGGCCGCGGATATCGATGGAAAAGATAAAACGATTGGCAATATTGAAGAATGTCTGGCACGTAAAGCACCGGTCATTATCTGCGCCACACAGGGTGATAAGAGCCTGGCGTCCTACACAAAAGATCTTATCGAAATACCCGCGTCGTCAAAATACATTGTGCCGATTACAGCTACTGTGGCCATGCAACTGCTGGCATACTATGTGGCAAAAGAGCGCGGCGAAGACATCGACCAGCCACGCAATCTGGCCAAATCCGTTACTGTTGAATAGTCACTTTTCCGGCGGATACAAAGCAAATGTTTCATCACCAATCTGCTGTATGTTTTGCAGACTCTTATAAACAAAGTCTTTGGCGATTTGTATGCTTTCAGGAAGCGAGTGCCCAAGTGCAAGGTTCGCAGTAATGGCTGCAGAAAGGGTGCAGCCAGTGCCATGGCTTTCAGCAATCTCCAAACGCTCTGCCACAAAATGGGTCAGCTCGCCCTTTACCGCTAATACATCGACAGCATCCTTATCGGTCGCATGGCCGCCTTTTATCAAGATTGCCGGGCCTGTTTCTGAATATGCCAAAGCTGCTGCTTCGATCTCATTTAAGGATGCCAGTGTTTTTCCTACAATTATTTCTGCTTCCGGAATATTCGGGGTAATCAGTTTTGCCTGGGGCAACAAATCATTCACCAGTGCATCAACAGCATTTTCTTCGAGCAGTCGCTTGCCGGAAGAGGCAATCATAACAGGATCCACGATTAAAGGATAGTCGGCATTTTTCACTGCTTCTACGATGCATAGAATGATCGGCTTTGTTAATAGCATGCCGCACTTTGCCGCTGAAATATTCAAGGATGACACTGCGGAGAGCTGCTGCGCAACCAGAGTTTCTGAAACCGCTTCAATGGCGCTAAGTTTTCTGGGGATTTGTGCTGTGAGAGCCGTAATAACCGAGGTCCCATAGCACTTAAAGTAATTAAATGTTCGCAGATCCGCCTGTATGCCCGCACCGCCACTACTGTCAGAACCTGCAATCGTCAGACAAACCGGGGTGGTCATTTTATTTCCAAAAAGGTATCGACTGTGGTTAAGTTGCGGCAGCCATGCTTCGTAACGACCAGCACATCTTCGAGGCGCAAGCCACCCCATTTTGGGTAATAGAGTCCGGGTTCGACGGTCACCACATGGCCTTTTCGCATGCGCACATTCACATTGCTAAGTCGGGGTTGCTCATGTATTTCCAGGCCAAGCCCGTGTCCCGTACTGTGAAAAAAGCCATAGGGTTTTGCCACTTTGGAATCCGTCTCAAAGCCATGGGACTCTAGACAGCTAACCACGCCTTGATGTATGGTCTTCGACAGCACACCGTCTTTTAATTGGGCAATCGCCGAGTCGCGCGCATCCTTTACTGCATTGAATGCTTTCCAGGTAATATCATTGGCAGTCCCTTTTACCACCGTACGGGTTAAGTCACCAAAATAGCCTGTGTTCATAACACGGGGAAAAATATCGATGATGATTGGCTGGTGTGGGCGAATGAGACCGTGTCCGACATTGTGCGGATCTGCGCCCTCTTTTCCAGGAGCAACGATTGTATGTGCGGGCAGGCCGCCAAGCCGTGAAATGTGCGCGTCGATCTCGCCGCGCAATATATCCGCAGTGAGTTCCTTTTTATTCCAGATTAATTTAGTCCCGCGAATTTTTGCTTTCTTGAGAATGTCGAAAGCGACATACATACCCGCTTCGGCAAGTTTCACGCCGTCACTAAGATGGCGAATTTCTTTGGCTGTTTTAAATTCGCGCTCGGGGAAAAAATAGCCTTTTACCGGCTGCAGTTTTATTTTGTGCTTTTTTGCCAGCTCATCCATTAAGCCGGCAGGAAAATTATATGGAACTTTAAATGAGCGTCGTTTAAAGTGCTTTTTGGCAAGTGCGGCAATTTGATCTGCAGGGCTTAAAGTCTTTAAATCATACCGTTCTTTTAACTCTGAAAAACTGATAACTTCGGCTTTTTTGGCAAGGAATTTTTTTACTCTGGCGTATTCAAGCGCACTGACAACCACGACAGATTTGCCATCCAGGTCCATCCACAAAAAGGAATCGGGTACAAAAATTCCGCATGCATAAAGCATATCGGGAGATGATTCACTGTCTGCGTAAATAAGTCTGGCAGACATTATTATTCGGCGTCTTCCTCTTCCCCACCGAAAGTAATCTCGATTTTTTCGGAAATACCACGAAAGCCTTGAAGGCCCTTTAAGCCGGCTCTGTTGCCGGATGTTTGAAGAATAGCACGGGCTTTTTCATTTGTCGCAAGCGTATCCCATTGCTCATCGTAAAGTATGATGGTATTCTGGTGCTCATCAGAAGCAATAAATTCTCTTTTTGCAATATCGACTTTTTCACTCTGCATTTGTATGTAGATGACATTTCGATGACCACGCTGTTTATCTAGAAAGTCCTCTGTATCGTCATCTTCTCCAAGTTCTTCGTCGTCTTCGTCATCTTCTTCAAAGTCATCTTCTCCGCCTTGTTCGATGACAAACCCATTAGGATTGATTTTTAATATGTTGACTTCGCCTTGAGTGAAATGGAATGTCCAGCTGATGCCCTCTAAAGCGAAATCTTCATCGTCCTCATCTCCTTCATCCTCGTCCTCTTCCTCTTCATCATAAAATTCTTCCTCTTCTTCAGCCTCTTCGCCCTCTTCATCTCCACCTAGTTTTGACATATCGATGATCTCATCCGCTTGAATGGTGATTTTGCGAATATTTGAAAATGAGTATTTTGCAATAAAGCCATACCATTTGCCTTTGCCGCGTTTTACTTCCTTGGCGGCAACCAGCGTGCAACCGGAACCAAGCTGAGCTGCTGCTGCTCTAAGTTGTTTTTGGTTAAAGATCGGTTTCCCTTCTCCAACAACTTCCGAATTCACCAGAACTCTTAAATGTATAAACCCACTGCCATTTTCATTTATTTTAATCAGGCGGGTAGTTTCCATGTATGCAAAACCGGAAAAACTGTAAAGTAAAGCAAGCAAAAATAGTCGTTGTTTCATAATTCGATTCCTTTGATTCAAATGATACTAGTAATTTATTGCCAAAACATGCTTTTTTCAAGCTCTTTCATGCATTCTATTCAAGACCGCCCGGCCAATTCTCAATTATTCAAACCCTCACTATTGAAAAACACCCAAATCCTCGTAATGTTCAGCTCTTTAGTAAACCGATAAATTTAAATTCTAGGAGTTATGGAAATGGACTATTTCACTGAGGTAAAAGACGTTGTAACATATGAAGGGCCGGATTCAAAAAATCCACTGGCATATAAGTGGTTCAATAAAGACCAGGTCGTTGCCGGCAAAACAATGGGTGAAACCCTACGCTATGCCGTGGCATATTGGCACACATATAAAGGGTCTGGTGCAGACATGTTTGGTGTGGGTACCTATGATCGTCCTTGGGATAAGGGCAGTAGTCCACTCGAAATCGCTGCAATGACCCTCGATGCAAACTTTGAATTTTGCCAAAAGCTGGGTGTCGATTACTACTGTTTCCATGACCGCGATATCGCCCCTGAAGGCGACACATTTGCTGAATCATGCAAAAATCTCGACCACGTGGTCGCCCTTGCAGAGAAGAAGCAAAATGAAACCGGTATCAAGTTGCTATGGGGAACCGCTTGTTTGTTTGTTCATCCACGTTATGCCTGTGGTGCTGGAACGAGTTCAAATCTGGGTGTTTTTGCTACTGCATCGTCACAAATTAAACATGCCATGGATGCAACTGCCCAACTTGGTGGCGAAAACTACGTATTCTGGGGCGGTCGTGAAGGCTACGACACACTGCTTAATACAAACCTCAAGCAAGAGCTCGATTCATTCGCAAGCTTTCTTCAAATGGCTGTGGACTACAAAAAGAAAATTGGTTTTACTGGCCAGTTCCTTATTGAACCAAAACCATGCGAACCCACAAAACATCAATACGACCACGATTCCGCAACCGTTATTTCGTTCCTGCGCGAATACGACCTGATCGACCATTTCAAACTTAATATTGAAGCCAACCATGCAACCCTAGCCGGCCACACATTTGAGCACGAACTGGCAATTGCTTCAAATGCCGGATTGCTGGGCAGTGTCGATGCTAACCGCGGCGATGTCATGCTTGGCTGGGATACAGACCAGTTCCCAACAAATCTCTACGATGCAGTCTATGCCATGATGATTATTCAAAAGCAAGGTGGTCTCGGTTCAGGCGGTCTTAATTTCGATGCGAAAGTGCGTCGTGCCTCTACAGATACTGTCGATCTCTTCCATGCTCACATTGGTGCCATGGATACATTTGCCCGCGGTCTCTTAATTGCCCAGCAAATTATTGATGATGGTGCCTTAGATGCTGAAATCGCCGATCGCTACTCAAGCTGGGATTCTGAGCTGGGTAAATCAATCCTTGCAGGAACTTGTAGCTTTGATGAACTCGATGCACAAGTACTCAGTTCTGGCGAGCCCGAACTACGCAGTGGTCGCCAAGAATACCTGGAAAATATTGTAAATACCTATATCTAGACCAATCAATTTAATAAACGTTAAGGCAGCCAATTTGGCTGCCTTTTCTCTTTTAAATTTCGTTCAAACAAAAGATCTGCACCCTGTCTTGCATTCAAACCTTCACGTATTAATTTAAAATAAAACGCGAATTAAAAACTTTCAGATGTATTCAGATTCGTTAATTCAGTCTTTTTACAACACATTCATTCGTACAAACTGAGTAACAATTCGCCAAAACATGGGAATATCGTGAAGACTTGGACAGATCAATTTCTTGTTATTAGTTTACTCGCCCTGATATCTTTGGGCTCCGCCAACGCTGCAGACGACCTTACAAAAGCAATCCTTGAAATGACGGAAGGGGCACATACGAAAGTCGTCTGGCTGAGATCTGTAGTAGAGGGTAAAGGGGTGCCGGATGGGCATCACTCCGTCTACAGTATCATGTGTTTTGATACCAAAGATGGTAAAGAGCGTGTCTTGGTCAAAGGACCCATACGTGCTTCCGTACCTTTTTTAACCCGTGACGGAGAGCGTGTAATTTATAGTGGAGATGGGGACCAGGTTCATGTTGTCGACTGGAATGGTAAGAACGACAAGGTTGTTACCTCCGGCTCATATGGCCTATGCACCTCTGTAGATCCCAAGGATAAAAAAGAATGGTTGTATGTGATGCGGAATGGATACGGTGGGTCAATGATCCGGATCAAGATTGACAATCCAAAAAAAGAAGAAGTGGTCTGGCCAAAAGGAACATCAAAACTAATCACCCTGCGGATCAGCACTTCAGAAGACGGAACCCGCATGGGCGGCGAGTTTGCCTGGCCCCGTGTTGGCGTTGCTGAGACCAAAGCCTTGAAATGGACAGCGTATGGCAGCGGTTGCAACGCCTATATTGCTCCCGACAACAGTTATCGATTTTTTCACATGGTCGGCAACCATAGAACGATCACCATGTATAATCCCGGTGGCGGTGGCGCCCGTTCCATGACTGTCACGCCCAATGGCGGCGGTGAATACTGGAATCCCAAGTGGTCTACACATTTGCAGTTCATGACTGTTGTCGGACCCTTTCCAAACACGCTTAAATATACAAAAGGCTGCAATGTTTTCCTGGGTCGTTTCGACAAAGAATTCAATAAGGTCGAAAAATGGGTCCAAGTTAGCAAAGGCCAATTTTTTGATACCTCCGCTCATGCCTGGATTGAATCAGCGGCTTCTAAAAAAATTAGCAAAGCAAAACCATCATCCAAAAGGCCAGTTAAAAAGAAACGGGTTAAGCTCATTAAAAAAAGTAAATGGTATCGTGCCGTCAGTCCCAGGGCACTTTTTCTTTGGCCCACCGGAAAATTAAACGATGCACTGGTCTACAATAAACAGGGCATCAAAATCGAAGGCTTCGGTCTTACACTGCGCGACCTGGCAGACCTAAATCACAACTATGTCATGGATGCACGTGGTGGCTCATTCTTCACTAAAGGTGCCGGTGCTCATATATTATCGGCATGCAAAAAGAGCGGCGAATTCTCACTCGAATTATTTATCACGCCCGCCGCTCTCAAGCTAAAAGGCGAAGACTACGCTGAGATCATGTCCAATACCAACAAACAAGGCAGCCAGGATTTTATCCTCGCACAAAAAAAGAATCTGCTCTACTTTTCCATGGCAACTGCCGGGAAAGAAAAGGCCTGGATTCCACTGTTTAAACTGACTGCAAAACGGTACCACATCATCATCACATACAAATCAGGTACGTTGATTTGCTTTAAAAACGGCCGTACTGCCAAAATGATTAATTCCCTCAAAGGCGGTTTCGGCAGCTGGAAGGGAACAGAACTTGTATTCGGCAGCAGTCCCGGTCGCAAGAATAATTGGGATGGTCTCATAGAAGGTGTCGTTGTTAATAGTAAATTTATGACCGGCAAAACTGCCCTGCGAAATTATAAAAACTTCAAGTCATCTATCAGCAAGCGCAAGAAAGTTCCCCTGCTCAAGATAAGCGCCAAACTTCTGGCAAAATCAGCCATTCAACCCTATCATGAAATCAAACCCTATTTCCAGGAGCTCGCCGTATTTGAATACAGTGTCGACAAAGTAAATTCAGGAAAATACAAAGGTAAAAAGATTCGCGTGCTACACTGGGTGATGAAGGAAAAAAAGATTCTGCCAATTGCTAAACTGACGATTGGAAAAACTGTCCAACTCGTGCTCGAACCAGTAGATAGAAATAAACAACTCACAAAAGACTTTCTTTCAAATTCACTGAAAGACGACGACGATGCTGTGCTCTATTACGATATCAGACGATGAATATTAGTTCATAGTTATTGGTTGATAGTTGGGACAGACCAGTCTGGTATTTGTTTACTGTATACGTTTACACTAAACGATCAACCTTCAATTTTCTTGACTGGTCCCTGGTCCTCTTTTGCTATAAACTATTAACTAGAATCTATTAACTGCCTCGCTACTTAGCGAGGTACATTGCCATTAGATCTTGTAAACCCATTGCGCTGACATGCTCTTGCAAGCTTGTTGCCACTTTCCGGGTGCTTTCCTTTTTTCCTTCAAGTGCCAGTTTTGCCAGCAGAGCAGAGACGGTCAAGTCTTTAATATCTGCGGCTTTTAGACCCTCTGCACCAATCAGGTTTTTAAGCTGTTCGCCAATTTTGTTTTCACCGTCGATGAAGCCTTTAGCAACTGCACTTTCATCCACAAAGGCATCAACTGATTTTGCCAGGGTGATTGACTTAAAGAAGTTGTCGAGGAACACGCCATCGCCACCAACGATATCGATATCGGCACTGCGCATTGCTTCGCCCATGATCTCAGACTGATATTCCGCAACCTGACGATCCTTATCGATCTCAGCAATCTTAATGCGTTCTTCCAGGTTCAGTTCGAGTTTGAATTCTTCATGTTCACGACCAACACCGTCGAAGTTTTTCATGGCATCCGCTTTTTGGTTGATTCCATTTGCATCTGCTTCGAACTTAGCAGCCATTGCATGTGCATCTGCGGTTCCGATTTTTGTGGTACCCTCGGCATCGCTGTTATACATTGCTGTTTTCGCTTTTGCCTCTGCTGTACCATTTGCTAGTGTACCATCCGCTTCGGCAGTTTTTATTTCACGCAAGGCAATAGCTTCAGCTCTACCTTTTAGCTCAATGGCTTCGGCTTCGGCTTTTTCCACTTCCACTTTTGCCATACCGTCGGCAGCTTCCACTTTGATTTTTGCAGCGGCTCGCACCATGGCAGCTTCGGCTTCATGTTCGGCCTGCTTTTTATCTGCTTCAGCAAGTATCACCGTTTCATTGGCAATAAACTTGGCGGCAATTTCTTTTGCTTCAGCCTCTACAGTTTCTCTTACCAATAATTCCTGAGCATCTTTTTCGGCAATGATTACATCCGCTTGGCGGGTACGTTCGGCATCCGCAATTTTTTCAACGTCTTTAATCTTTTCCTGCTCTTCTGCCACGGAGCGTTCGAGTGCGACACGTTCGCGAATCACTTCTTGAATCGCTTTTTTCTCGACTTCCACGTCCTTATCTTTGCGCCATTGTTCGATAGTAACCAGGCGTTCGCGTTCTGTAGCTTGCAGCTCACGAGCCTGTTCGACACGTTCCGATTCCACACCAATCTCGCGTTCGCGGCCTTTTGCAGCAAGCTCTATGGCACGGCGTTTATTTTCTTCGACTATGCCCAGTTCTTCTTCGGTTTTCTTTTCGGCTGTCTCAGCTTTTAACCTTTCTTCGGCCTGGACCTGAGCAGTCAGTGATTCTTCGCGCGCCTGGGCAGTGGCAATTTCCCGTAACTGTTTGGCTTCGGCTTCTGCCTGCTGGCGTTCCAATTCGTAAATCGTCTCTTTGGTTTCAACATTTTTACGGGTGATTTCTTTTTCTTCGTCCTTTTCAAATTCATTGGTAAGGATGTGCTTCTTTGAGGTAATCTCGGTGATCTTGCGAATACCTTCGGAGTCCTGCATGTTGTCTTCATCAAGCGCATCAAGCGGTGTTTGTTCGATATAATCGATGGCAGCATCTTCCAGAGAATAACCATTTAGATCTGAACCGATGACCTTGATGATTTCTTCTTTGAACTGATCCCGGTTATCAAAAAGCTCAACAAAATCCATTCGAATTCCGGCAGTTTTTAAAGCTTCGGAGAATTTTGCCGAGAAGAGTGTTTCCAGAGTATTAATATCCGATGCACGTTCACAACCCACCATACTTGCAACTTGCTTGACGTCTTCTTCGGTAGCATTCACACGTATATAAAAGGAGACAATGATATCCGCGCGAATCATATCCTTACAGATCAAACCATTTTTCCCACGACGGTCAATCTCAATTGTCTTCACGGAGATATCCATAACTTCGACTTTATCCAGAAATGGATTGACAATCGCTCCACTAAATTTAACTTTCGGTTTACCCAAGCCACTAATGATCAAGGCCTTACCTTGCTCAATTTTCCGATAAAATATTGCCATTACCACTCTCCTTATTTATAGTTTCAATTGTATATGTATTTTTCACTTTATTGTACAGAACGATTCTTGCCATGTCTTCTTTCTTAAAAGTTTCATCTGACACCACATCTATAATAATTGGTGAACCGCCAATAGCGACTTCTGCTCTGCCATATGAGTTATCTACACCACTAGAAGTTATTACACACTCGCCACCTATCAAGTGCTCCCGACCATGATAAGTCACTCCTTTTTGAAAAAGTTTTTTGATTGGCCATGTTGTTGCGATGGTAAGGATGAATGCGATGATCAGGCTGATAAAGAAGATTATCAGAAAGACGCCGATTGCGGGCAGGCTGGCTCCCAGTGCTGCACCAAAGTAATAAGTGCCAAAAAGGGCTATGAGCCACATTTTCCAAACAAGCAGGGTTAATACAATGGTTGCCGGCACCATGCCCAGGTTTATTAAGTTGCACACCTTATACATCACAGACGCACCAGGAGGTGCTGCAATCAAATCAGCGCTGCAATCAAATCAGCGCCCCCATCTATTGCCCCATCTATTGCCCCATCAACCACACCATCCACTGCGCCATCAACAAGCCCGTCTACCGCACCATCAACAAGGCCATCAACAAGGCCATCAACCACGCCGTCTACCGCCCCATCTACAAGCCCGTCAACCGCCCCATCCACAACCCCGTCAAAACTAAATATTCCGCAAATGGTGACGATCCAATAGATGATGCTGAGCCCCGCTGGAATTGTGTAAATCAGCATGGGCTTTGAAATGGCGATCTCGCAGAGCTCTCTGAGCATTATACTTACTATCTCCCGTTGTTTGACAGACTTGGAACATACTAGAAAAGTCATTGGAAATCAACCGGTTCCAACTGGCTTTTCACAGTTTTTTTAATCAAACGAAGGAATTAGTTTTTTCTTTCTTCTTTTACGTTATAGTCTGGAATGCTCAATTTTCTCTATCGCTGTGTTTTCAAAGTTTTATATATCGGAGCCATCATTGCCTGGAGAATCCTGCGAATTTCCAGCAGAGGGACATTCGTCGGTGTTTGGTATGATGGAAAAATCCTGCTGTTAAGGACCTCTTATAAGCGCGATTTTGGCTTTCCGGGGGGTATGGTCGACCGCAACGAGAGCTATATCGATGCTGCCGTTCGTGAACTGTACGAAGAAGCGCACATCACTGCAACGACTGAGCAACTCAAATTTATCAAAGAAATCCCCTCAAAGACGACACGCAATATCACCTGCCTCTATGAACTGTACCTCGATGAAGCCCCAGACCTGCAAATTGATATGCGCGAAATCATCTGGGCAGAATTTGTCAGCCTGGAAGACGCCTTAAGCAAGCCACATCTTATGGATTGTGTGCTCGACTATCTTGAAGAGAAAAAGTCGCAGGGCTGAATTTATTGACATTTAAGTGTTAAGGAATAGAGTTTGGGCTCATTTTATTTAGTGAGATTATTTAGGAGTTAGAGATGCCAGGAAGTTCCTTTGGTACAATATTTAAAGTTACGACATTTGGAGAAAGCCATGGTCGCGCCGTTGGTGTGATTGTCGAGGGCGTACCCCCGAATATCGAGATTTGTGAAGCCGAAATACAGGTAGATATGGACCGTCGCAGGCCCGGGCAAAGCAAGGTCTCCACACCTAGGAAAGAATCAGATAAAATCGAAATCGTTTCCGGTGTCTTCGATGGCAAAACAATGGGCCCACCTGTCACCCTGATGATTCGCAATAACAATCAGGAACCCTCCGCCTATCTCGATATCAAGCATAAATTTCGTCCCGGCCATGCAGACTTCAGTTACTTTACCAAATACGGCTTGCGCGATTGGCGCGGCAGTGGCCGTGCATCCGGCCGCGAAACTGCAGCACGTGTTGCTGCTGGTTCTGTCGCAAAGAAAGTGCTGCAGCATTACGGTGTGAGCGTTGTCGGATTTTCTCGGGAAATTGCCGGCATTAAAGCCAAATCGGTTGATTACGATATTATCGAAACACCTGAAAACATTGTGCGCACCCCAGACCTCTCTGTCATGGATGAGATGATTGAACGCATCCAGGCAGCCCAAAAAGATGAAAATTCTGTTGGCGGTGTTGTTGAAGTGCATGTGCGCAATTGCCCTCCAGGTCTCGGCGACCCGGTATTTGACAAGCTCGAAGCAAAACTTGCCCATGGCGTCATGTCCATTGGTGCAATCAAGGGATTTGAAGTTGGCATTGGCTTCGACTGTGTTGGCATGTTCGGCCATGAGTTCAATGATGAATTTTACATGGAAGACGGACGCATCCGCACAAAATCAAATAATTCCGGTGGCATAAACGGTGGAATCTCAAATGGCGAAGACATTATTATCAGAGCGGCTGTACGCCCGCCTGCGTCCATTGCCACAGAACAGGACACGGTCACTGTCGATAAAAAAGATGATACCATCGAAGTGCATGGTCGCCACGATCCCTGCATTACTCCACGCGCAGTACCCGTAGTAGAAGCAATGGTGGCTATCACTATTCTCGACTCCCTGCTCTTTCAGGAAATGTATAAACAACACCGCCCTTCAGAAGAAGAGATGATCGAGTTTATGCAAAAAGAATGGGGCGGCGGCTCCGGCAACGAACAAATGTAACGAATATCCAATCTTACACTTTTACTTCTTAAAGAGCTTTTGGAATATCGAAGATAATGCATTAAAAACAAAAACTCTATCAACGAATTTCTCTAATTTGACGAATTAAGAATTCAATTTAACACTCTTTCTTGTCCTTATTTCTTGTTCCTTTAAAACCTTGAACCTTACGTCTAATCCCTTGAACCTTCCCTCGCAATGTGTACTGTCTTGCCTTTGTGAAATTTAAACCAGGAGATATAAATATGTCACAAGCATCAATGAATTTTGGCGTGCAGAGTTACTGCTTCCGTCATTTCACAGACAACCATGAAGTCGCGGCGAAAGTAAAAGAAATAGGTGTAAGCAGCATCGAAATCTGCGGGATCCACGCAGATTTTAATGATGTGGAAGCGTGGAAAGACGTGGTAAAAATTTATGAAGATGCCGGAGTTAACATTGTCTCTATTGGTGTACAGACCTTTACTGGCGATGCAGAAGTGGAACGCAAATGGTTTGAGTGTGCTCAAATCGCCGGTGCAAAGCACATTTCAGCACATTTCACTGTTGGCACATTTCGCGAAGCAGTTCCAGCGACTGCTGCATTATGCAAAGAATTTGGTATTAAAGTCGGCATTCATACCCATGGTGGTTACATGTTTGGTGGTTCACCAGATGTGATGACAGAGCTCATCAGTTTGGGCGATGGCGAAATCGGCATTTGTCTCGATACTGCCTGGTGCATGCAAATCGGCCCAGCAAGAGGAAACCCCGTACAATGGCTAGAAGAATTTAAAGACTCTATCTTTGGGGTTCATTACAAAGACTTTATTTTTGAATCAAATGCCCAGTGGCAGGATGTTGTCGTTGGTACAGGCACGCTCGATCTGCCTGCATTTGTTGACAAACTAAACGAAATTGGTTTCGATGGCATGGCTGTCATCGAATATGAAGCCGATGTTGAAGCACCTGTTCCCGCATTGACCGAATGTGTCAATAAAATGCGCGAACTCGCTCAATAATTAGCAACGAAAAATTCTGAAAAGCCGGGTTGTTTACAGCCCGGCTTTTTTATTGACAAAAACCCGTATGAATTTAGTGTACGCTATGATTGATAAAAACACAATTATTGACGGATTCAAATCCAGGTATAATTCCGCAGCTACGGTACTGTCCAGTGCGCCAGGCAGGCTAGAGATTCTTGGTAATCACACGGACTATAATGAAGGCTTTGTTATCAGTGCGGCAGTTGACCTTGGCACCACTGTAGCACTGGCAAAGCGCGATGACCGCATGGTAAACATACACAATCCATCGCTCGATCTCACAGCCGAATTTTCCCTCGATGCCATTGGCGATGCCATCCCCGGCGACTGGTGCAATTATGTAAAAGGGGTCATTGTCGAAATGCAAAAACGCGCGTTCGAGTTTGCGGGCTTCGATGCATTCTTCGATGGCGATGTGCCGCTCTCGGCCGGCATGAGCAGTTCCGCTGCACTGGAAATTTCCTTTGCTCTTGGCATTGGCAAACTCTATGGCATTGAACTGGAAAACAGCGAATGGGCCCGTATCGGCCAGGGCTCCGAAGCCAATTATATTGGCGTCAACACCGGTTTGCTCGATCAATTCACATCGCTCATGGGCAAGAAAAATGCCTTTGTAAAAACAGATTTTCGCAGTCTCGAAGTGGAGACCATCGACGCACCTGACAGTGCGGTCTTTGTTGTCACCAACAGTCATGTAAAACACGACCTCACTGAGGAATACAATGAACGCCATGAACGCTGCATCGATGCCGCAAAAGTTCTCAATGTGCCCTTTCTGCGCGATGCGGATCAACAGCAATTGGATGACGCCAAAGCGTCCATGCATATTTTAAGCTATCGCAGAGCTTGCCATATCCTCGGGGAAAACGATCGTGTCCATGCTGCGGAAGAAGCGCTGAAGCAAAATGACCTCACCAGCTTTGGTCGCTTACTCAATGCCTCTCATGAAAGCAGTAAAAATAATTTTGAAAACAGCTGCCCGGAGCTCGATATTCTGGTAGACGCGGGAAAAGCCCTCGACGGATTTTACGGGGCGCGCTTGAGTGGTGGCGGTTTTGGTGGTATATCAATACACCTGGTAGATAAAGAAAAAGCCGGGGATTATAAAGATAATCTCGAGAGCTATATAAAAGCACACACTGGCGAGATACCGCAGGTCATGATCTGCGCAATCGGTGATGGTGCAACTGTAGAGGAACTATAGATGTTTGAAAATTTAACGGATAAACTCGATTTAACATTTCGCAACCTGACGGGCAAAGGCACCCTTTCGGAAGCCAATATCGACGATGCCATGCGCGAAATTCGCATGGCCCTGCTCGATGCGGATGTGAACTTTAAAATTGTCAAAGACTACATCTCAGAAGTCAAAGCGGAGTGCCTCGGCGAACGTGTCTTGAAAGGGATAAATCCCGGGCAAATGACCAAGAGCGTGGTGCACAAACACCTTGTCTCGCTCATGGGCGAAGCAAATGTGCCGCTCGAATTCAAAGAATTTCCCGCCAGCATTATGATGGTGGGTCTGCACGGAGCGGGTAAAACAACCACCTCTGCCAAGCTCGCATTGCACATCAAAAAGACACTCAATAAAAAACCATTGCTTGTTGCGGCCGACCTAATGCGGCCAGCAGCGATTGACCAGCTCGAAGCGCTCGGTAAACAAATCGACATAGAAGTCTTTGCCATGCGCGAAGGTGCAAACCCAGTCGTACTGGCAAATGAAGCACGCGCTTATGCGCGACACAATGGCTTTGATGTACTCATCTTTGATACAGCGGGCCGTTTGCAAATTGCCGACGATCTGGTACAGGAACTTGTTAGTGTAAAACAGATTCTCAATCCAAGCGAAATTCTCCTGGTCGCCGATTCCGCCCTCGGGCAGGAAGCGGTTTCTGTCGCCGATCATTTCAACCAGGCACTCGATATTACCGGTATCGTGCTCACCAAACTCGATGGTGATGCCCGTGGTGGTGCAGCACTGTCCATGCGCAAAGTTACTGGCAAACCGATTAAGTTTATCGGTATTGGGGAAAAGATGGAGGAACTGCAAAACTTCCATCCCGACCGTATGGCCGACCGTATACTCGGTATGGGCGATGTTGCCACTTTGGTGGATAATATCCAGGGTCAGATCGATGAAGACGAAGCGAAAAAGCTTGAAGAGAAAATGCTTAAGAACAAGTTTGATTTCAATGACTTTCTCAGTCAGATCAAACAGGTGCGCAAGCTGGGTGGACTCAATTCAATAATGAGTTATCTGCCCGGTGGAAAGAAAATGATGGGTGGCGCCGATGTCGATGAAGATCAGCTCAAATATGTCGAAGCCGTTGTGCTTTCCATGACCACTGAAGAACGCGAACAACCCCAGCTCATGCGCAGCAATGCCCGTCGCCAGCGTGTAGCCAAAGGCGCTGGTCGCCCTCTACTCGAAGTCCAGCAGCTCATCAAACGCTTCAACGACATGAAAGGTATCATGTCGCAAATGGGCAAGATGGCCCAGCACATGGACGAAGATGGCAATATCTCCATCGCACCAGACAGACAAATATCCGCCAAAAAGAAAAAAGAGCTGCGCAAAAAGAAAAAACAAAAGCGCAAACAAGGCAAAAAGAAGAGAAGGTAGAAGACAGGGTCAAGGTAGCTTATTTATCTTCTGCATCAACTTCAACTGTAGAGCTAACTCTGTCAATGCCTGCTCCTGAACAAGCATTCATAACAGTGGCTATATTTTTCCAATTTGCTTTTTTATCCCCGCGAATTATGACTGATACTTTTGAATATTCTTTTTTCGCCTTTTTGAGCATTGTTAACAATTGTTTTTCACTTATAGCCTTACCCATTACCAACATTTTCCCTTTTTCGAAAACATTCACAACGATAGGATCTTTTGCAGATCGCTTGCCAAATGCTTTTTGCTTTGGCTTATTTTTTTCTTCTTTCACTATTTCATCGCCTTCATCTGGCAGTGATAATTCATCGCCTTCATCTGGCAGTGATCGCTCATCGTCTTCTGTAATTATTCGATCATTGTATACAACTTGCGGCCGAATGACAAGGCCACCGGGACCAATGGACCACATCAGCTTCGCTTGATGACATACTATATTCAACAGGTCAATGAAATGGATTCGATCGGCTTTGAAGACCACTTTAAATTTCGGCCCGGAGCTATCGATGATGACCGCAAAATCGGGATGTTTTTCCCCGAATGGTTTCACCCCGTTCCCCAATTGCTTCATAAGCTCAGGAAGGGTCGTGGCATTAATCTCGACATTTTTTATTTCAAGTTCAGCCAGATCCTTAATAATGCTTGAAAGTAGTATTGCTCTAGGCTTAGGTTTTTTGTCCGTGTCAGCTGAAACTCCTAAGGCCAATAAACAAAAAATGATGGTAAATAGTCTCTCTTTCATAAGATGCTCCCATTTTTAATATCGTATTTGCTTTCTTTGCTTGGTGTTCAGAAAGGTAATACCGAGCTGATTGTTATCAATACAGGAATGATAAAAGTAGCTCTAGAGAATATTTGCTGCAAGCTCTGCAAGCTCACTTCGTTCGTTCACCCTTGGCCAGAGTAATATGGGCTGCGATACTGGATTCCTTAAACCTGCTACTGGACACGTGCGCCAAAGTACCAGGGATCTCCCGGACTGGTGGTTGACAGCCAGTCTCCTGCTGCCGTTTGGGATTGGCCTGTGACATTCTCACAATCGGACTTCAACAACTATCGGGTCTCTCCTCTCCTGGACAGAAACTTGGCTGGCACGGGTAAGCGGCGCTAATATGTCCTTTCCCCGAGCATTAGTTGCCTGCGGCGTACCGAATGGCGTAGTAAAGAGCGGCGTACTGAAATACGACTATGTGGTGCACAATCGATACGGCTACAACGCCATGTTTGCCGATGGGTCGGTCTTCACCAAGGTAGCCAGAGATCCGACGCTGCTGCGGCCGTTCGGCAGCTACCAAGACAGTAAATGGAATGTGACGGATACAGCCCACCCAGATTATACAGAGCCCTGGGGTGGGTACACAGGCGATTTCTGGTGATGGCATTTCTGCTCACAGACCTTGACAATAAGACCCTTTATATTATATTTAGAAATGGTTAATTCACTGCGAATTAACAACTTGGGAGATCGTTAATATGAAAAAAATTTCGTCTGAAGCAGCGGCTAGCAGAGCCGCATTTCACCCACAAGCTCGCTTGCGAGCGGGCGGCCGGCAAATTATGCGAAGCATGATTGAAAGGCAAGGTAAACTCAGAAGGTTCACGCTCGTAGAGTTATTGGTGGTCATTGCAATCATTGCGATTCTGGCGGCCATGCTTCTACCGGCCCTGGCCAATGCCAAGGCCAAGGCTAAGGTGGTGATCTGCATGAGCAACAAGAAGCAACAGGCTCTAGCTCTGAACTTCTACATGGACGACCATGAAGGCTGGATCCCCTCGGTCCGATACCTCTACTGGAACAAGACAGGGTTCGACAACACCAGCCCTGACTGGGGCGTGAAGGGCTGGAAGTACGCCGGCGGAATTTCGGAGTCCTACTTCGGCACCTACGACGTTAAACATTGCCCGGAAGCCAAGGGCAAGAACTGGGACTCCAATATGGCTCAGAACTACACGCTGATCCAAAGCGGCGACGATGAGACCTTCACCCTGACCGGCCTGGACGGCACGTCCGGTAATGTTACTGCTCGCAAGCCCACATATGATGACGACATGAAGATCCATATCTGGGACACTGCTGACTTCTGGGGAGCGATCAAACCCAAAGAGCTGCTCGACCCAACCAATGGTTCTTTCCCTTGGCTGTTGGAGGCCCGCATTGTCCATAACGGCAGCGCCAACTACACCTATACGGATATGCACGTGGAGAACATGAAGGCGGGAGACATGATTAATCTCTATCTTGACTACCTGAACAACGGCGGGACGAACTACTTCCTCCCTTGAGCTGCCCTCATACATTCGTCCCCTTCCCAGGTCTTCACCTCGTCG
The DNA here is from genome assembly GCA_013215875.1 of Lentisphaeria bacterium. Lineage (GTDB taxonomy): Bacteria > Verrucomicrobiota > Lentisphaeria > JABSQK01 > JABSQK01 > JABSQK01. Next base: position 12,078 of record JABSQK010000051.1, on the reverse strand, counting down.
TCGCTAACAATGCACGTGTTCACGTCCACTGTCAGTATTCCCCCGTCATCGCCGATCGTTACACTATCGTCGCAGAATTTCTCGCATAAACGTTAACGGTCTGAACGCCGCCTGGACCAGAGCCAGGGTTGGTCTCTCATTGGCGTCACGCGTACGCGGCAGAAAAAGCATTGCAAGAAACATCACGCCCATGCTTCCGGCCAGAACCAGATGGTACGGCAGGAAAACATAGGAGCCGAATGACCACGAGGATCCCTCCAGTAATTCAACAAGCAATCCCCCAGCAAATGGCCCAAGCATCCCACCCAGTGCAGCAACCACCGTGAGAATGCTAAGGTCTACTGTCGGCTCTTCCTGGTTTCCCCAGTTCATAATCAGGACATTTTGCGGCACATCGACGCAGCCATCGAAAAAATTGAAAAGCACCAGGAAAACCGGCACAATAAATAGTGTTTCCGGTTGGGCCACGAACATTAGCAAGAGCGAAAGGCAGAGCAGAAAATTGCCGACCTTAAGGTTGGCAAGCGCTCCAAAACGGCTACTGGCCCTGCCACTCAGGTAGCAGGACACCATCTTGCCTACTTTACCGATAGCCATCCAGGAGGTGATAAAGACGAAGCTAAGGCCGAGAAATTTGAGATAGATCAGGTTTATGGAAAAGATAATGGCTGTGAGGGCCATCGCCTGCAACGCGTAAAACACCATGAACCGGCGAAAGAGAGGCCGGGACAAAGCGGAACGTACTTGTTCTGACAAGCTTGGCATGGAATTATCGGCCAGGCCTGGGTCATGGGCCAGGTAGTACCAGATCATTGCGACAAGTCCAATTCCAATGCCAATAGCAAAGACGAGGGAGAAACCCCTTTCATGACCGACAGAGTCGATAAGGTAACCTGCCAGTGGGCACATGATAATCGCTGCAATCAGCATAAGGGCTGATTGCGAACCACTGAAGCGGTTGCGATCATCTTTGGGTACAACTGCCACCGTCCACGACGTCTGCAGAACTGAGGCCGGCGCTGCGCACAAGCTGGCCAGGGTGATAAACAATAGCATGTACCAGACAGCCCCCTCCGGCCTTAATATTGGCAGCAATACAATGGGAAGCCAGAAGAGATAGCGCAGAGCTGTCAGTATCAAGAGAAGGGGCCGGCGCCGGCCACCGGTCAAGCGCACTAGGAAAGGGGCAGCAATCACCCCAAGGCGCCCCATCCAGAGAGCAGAACCCAAAAGACCAATTTGAAAGCCGCTAGCCCCAAGCATAAGAGCGCAACCGGTCAGCAAAGCGCTTTCTGTGGCGTAAGCAAAGCAGAGTTCAAAGGAGGGAACGGTAAGAAGCAAGAACCGGGTTCGCTTCAGTCTGTCAGGATGTTCGTTGTCATTCATGTCAATTTTAACTTTAACATTATGTCTCTGTTTATAAATGGATTGTCAAGCAGCTGGACAAACTGATTATTCAGCAAGCACTACTTGCTTACCGACCAGTGCTCAGCAGCAGCATTCGGATTTATGTAGGGGCTCCACTCGACCTCGTGAATTTTCTCCGCATGGCCATCGAGATAGGAGACATTTGCCTGACCAGAGTGAAGATCCGATGGTATACCGGTTATCCAGGGACCGGTGTACTTCAGGGCCCAGGTGGCGCCGCCGTCGGTATAGGATCTGTTGGGGGAGTAGATATCGCCCCAGCCGATAGTCTTCGAGGCATCACTCATGCGGTTCATTCTCATCGCACGTATAGGGTTGGCTTCATTAAGTGGGGCACCGTAGAACCAGCCCACTTTCTTAAGCTTTTCTTCAACGGATTCCGAATGGGAGGGGGCCGCACCGAGGTTAGGTGCGTAATGCGCGGACGTCTTGGTGTCACCCATATCCCAGTTCGCCTGCCCCTTAAGCCGCTGGTACGGGTGTGAGGGGCATATCCAGGGGTCTTTTCCAATATCGAACTCATTATAAGCGAACCACATAGGGCATTCACCGTTGTTACTGTAGGTAATTCTCAACATAAATTGTTGAAAAAGCCTGTCATCATAATCGTCGGCATATTGTATCGTTGCCAGTACGATCTGCTTATTGTTGTTCAGACAATAAGCGCTGCGCCCTGCCTCCCTCGCTTTGGATAGAACTGGCAGAAGCATCGCTGCAAGAATACTGATGATAGTAATTACGACCAGGAGTTCTATAAGGGTAAACCTTATCTTCACTCGCTTATCGATCAGTCGCAAGCGACTAATCTGACAGCAGGCCGCTCGTAAACGAGCTAATGGTTCGATGAGCGTGAAACCTTGAGTAGTCCTGGACTTAGCGCGGGAACTGTCGTTTAAAGCGTTGTTGTGAGAAGAAAGAAAAACAGAAAAGGTGCTGTAAAAAACAGAGTGAAGACCAATTCCGTTACGAGTTATTTTTGATTTCTTATTCATTTAAATATCATCCTTTAAAAAGCGACGGCCACCCTTGATCCAGAAACCCGGGTCGAAGTAGTGGGTTTCCACCCCGCCGGAGAAGGTTTCAATGTCCACGTGTTCGAGTCTCTCCAAAAGCTCCGGATCGTGTAGTTCACTAAAAAGCGGGTCCCTTGAGTCAAAGCGGTTAAACGTATAGATCCCGTTGACGCCGGCCCGCCAGGCACTTAGGGCCTCGCCCCGCCAACAGGGAAGATTGGCTTCCCCCTCGATAATCTCCTGTCCTTTGATACCAGCCAACGGGAAGCGGCGCGGTTCAAGGCAGGCATAAACGGGTAGATCATATTGTTTGCCCAGAGCTGCCCAGTCGCTCCAGGGTCGCAGCTTGAAGTAGTCACCACTCGTTATCAAATCGACCAGTCCCTCCTCGAGCCATAAGCCGAGATCGATGCCGGCCTCGCGGCAGTAGTCCACATCGTCGAAAAGTCGCAAGGCAATCAGCATCGGCTTCCCGCGTCGGTCCGCAATTTCCCGGGTCATGGTGCGCACACGCCTCATGAGATCAGTCATCAAATCGCGTTCGTCCTGCGTGACAGGCTCGCCTTTCATCTGAGAGCGGAAGAGGCAGAAGTGTCTGCAAAAATCTAATTCCAGCCCGTCCACGTCATATCCGCTAGCAAAACTCTCCAGGCTTTCAAAAACCTTGTCGCGAACACCTTCGATGCTGTAATCGATCATCGACCAGCTCCACTTCGGGTAGCCGTCTTTGATATTCATGAGCCAGTCCCGATGTGCTTCTTTCCATGGCATCATGCGTTCCCAACCTGCATCGTGCTGGTCGTTCATGCGCATGGAATAAAATATCTCACGGTCATGCCCCCGACACCAGCGGACCATCTCTTCTAGAGGATCGTAATCCCTGGGCGGCAAATCCGGATTGCCACAGGTGAAGGCATCGGCACAGTAGAAAATACTGTCCACTTTTGATTCGCCCAGGGCACTGGTTCTGCGGTCGAGAAACCCATCGATTGATGGCGCAGGATCCACCCGTCCGTCGTCGCCATCATTGTTCATAATCAGACGCCTGGTGCGCCACTTGGCTTGCTTGTGAAAATCGGTATTTAATGTCATAACATGTTCCTCAGGGAATAACGGGTACAAGAATTAACCATTAGCTATTGTTCCTTCCCAGCGACTGCGTCTATCCATTTGCCGATCATCGCTGATGAACCGGATGTCTGATAAGTAAAGCACATGACACATCCCCATCAGACCTTAACGATCCGGTTTTCTGCCTCCGAAAGGTAGAGTGCATCGACAATGCGATTAGCAGCCAGACCGTCGTTGGCAGTTATAGACGGTGTGGTTCCGGATTTAACGCAGTCGAGGAAGTAGGTAATTTCGCCTGTGAAGCGTTCTGGCATATCAGCGCAGTCGACGGCTGTCCAGCCCTGATCATCTTTCGCGACGAGAAGTTCCCCTTCAACCGACTTGGAATAGTTGATTACAGCAGAGCCTTTGGACCCCATCCACTCCACTGTATTGCGGCAGAAAGGAATGGAATAAGTACTGTTAAAACTACCAATGATGCTGTTACCGATTTTAAGACTGAAGGCAGACAGGTCTTCAATTGGAATATTTTGAACATCAGCAGTGACAGCTGACACTGTGGTCGGTTCACCAACCAGAAAGCGAAAGAGATCAACAGCATGACAGCTATGGTCAATCATGCAACCGCCGCCCGATATTTCAGGTTTGATACGATGATCGCCTTCCAGTTTCATATAGCCGCCGAAGAAGTTTCGTAAGAGAATTGGATCACCTAATTCACCGGAATCAATAATTTCTTTTAGCTTGATGACAGGTGGGTGAAAACGATGGCAGAATGCCGTCATGAAGAGTGTATTCGATGCGTTCACTTTTTCTGTGAGAGCGGCAGCACGTTCACCATTCAGCTCGATGGGTTTTTCACATAGAACAGGAATGCCGGCATCGAGAAATGGCAGGACGTTATCGGTGTGGGCGACTGGCGGCGTACAGATGCTAACCGCATCGATTCCGCTTGCGATCATATCGTCTATTGAGTCATAAGCTTGTCCGCCTAACTCCTCACTAAATGATTTTGCAGATTCAGCAAAGCTGTCATAAAACGCGACGAGTTCTGCGTTGTTTGCCTGGTAGGCATTAACATGGGCGCGAGCGATTCCACCGCAACCAACGATTCCAATTTTCATATATTACTCCTGATTAATTTTTATTAAAAAATATTTTTGATAAGTTAACATTTATTTTTAATCCGACCTATCGCCAACTCAGCGACTTTGAGGGACTGCGAGGCCTCTTCTCCTGTCACCAGCGGTCGGCCATCCTGTCACCAGCACAATCTTTCCAGACAGACTGCTTAGTTCATTCAACGTTTGTTTATTTTTTGTCATAACGTGTCAGTCCTGCTGTACTGCATAGGCTGCTTTTCCTTCCAAAATAAACGTTGTCCCTGATTCATTTTCGCCTGAAGGTTTTATGCTTTCGTTAGTAAACACATTCACAAGTTTTTTGGCTTCAGTCATCCACCGGGGTATGGTTACTTCATAGGGTTGATCGGCGGGATCGGTGACAATATGACCAGCACAGTAAGACACGCCATTCGCAACCCATTGTGCATCACGCACACCATTCTCTTTCACAAAGTTTACCAGCCACTGATTCATCTTATCTTCAATCACAGGCTTATACGTTTCGAGCGAAACCGGTCGCTTTTCAAAGCCCGAATCCTGTTCTGGAATAATTCTGGGGAATCCACCGTAAAGATCGTACGTGGATTTCGAACGATACACTAAGCGCTTTTTACCATAACGATTAAGCTTGGCGATAAAGCCGTCATCGCCCTTGCTGCTGCCATAGCCCATTCCCGGAAGGTCTGCATTGAAGGCTTCATGCCACATAAAGAAATCCTTTGAATAGGAACGGCCGGCCAACATGACTTTTTCCATGAAGCGATAACCCGCTGTCATATTCTCTGAGGGAAATCGCTGAAATGAGCGCGTCTCAGGTGAAGAAATATCAGGCGGCGAAGGCGTACCGCCACAATCCCAAAATATGCCATCAATCTGGTACTCTGTTATATACCGTTTGATCCACTCGAGATAGTAGTCCTGGACCTCGGGATGCCCAAAGTTAAGTCCCTGGTAGAGATCGAATGAACCAATGCCGTACGTTTCAAAGGGACGCCCGTCTTCGCCACGGACAACCCAGTCGGGTCGAATATCAAGACTGGGTTCACCGAGTCCAAGGTAAGGCATCCATATAAATATTTTTCCGCCAAACGATTTCACCCGTTCGCCAAAGCGGCGGATGGCTTCATCGCCACCAAGATGCGGACTGGGGCGCAGGCCGGAAGCCGAACAATCCCAGGAGCCCGGGCGCAGGTCATGAAGCATCAGGCCAAAACCGGTCAAGCCAAGTTTCTCATGTAAATATTCCGCATGATCGGCCATATCATCAATGCCATTTTCCCGATGGCACCACCAATTCATCCAATGCCAGCAGGTATTCCACCACCATTTCGGTGGTTCTTCATATGCAATAAATGCGTCATTCAAACGCGCAAACATTTCTGCTTCGCCTCCGGTTCCCCAATACAGACTGACTTCAGGGGTATGAACAACGTCAGCAGGAGTCAGGCGTGCATGGTATTCAAACTGGGCCTTTTGGCTGCTCGCATTAAAATCCCAATGCATACCAACCGTTGGTCGCTGCGCGGTTATCCATAACCAGCGGCCATCCGGGTGGGTGTAGATGGCACCGGGAATAAGCTGCACGCCGGGATGCGTTCGCCGGAACATATTCCAAAGATGTTCAGTTACTTCGTCGGGGGCTCCCTCTTCCAGGCTTACATGTGAACGCGGACCCGCCCCTGGCATATGAGCAGCAATCATTTTAGTATCCGCTCCGAACCAGTCTGTTTTTGCACAGAGCGTACCGATGGTATCCAGCCAGAGCGGCACTTGCATCGGCCGTTTATTGGAAAAGAGTGGAACGTCGGTGTCATATTTATCCATTACTTTTCGCTCAAGACGGTAGCGAATATGAAGACAGTTTGGAGCGTTCAAATGATTGCCTGTCGGCTTGCAGGCTGACCCAACAACCACCTGCCGAAATACATTAAATGCCCAACCGGCACCTGCGCTGCTATAGCTGCTGCCTTGCAAATTGCATTGCCAGGCGGGATCGGGAAAATCGGCGTTTTTGGATTCGTCCTGGTCGCTCAGTCGCAGAGGAAGCGCATGCTTATTGATTTCCAGTTCATGACCGGCATCAAATTCTATAACCGTCATATCAAGCGAGCTGTCATGTACTTTAAGTATCTGGCCGCTCAAGTCATCGAAATCGAATTCAAGATTGCCAAGAGAATATTTTTGTATTGTCATTATTGATTCTTTCTGTTTGTAGTTAAAAAGTGATTAAAACCGTCAGCTGCGAAAGCTAAGGCCGGGTATGCAAAGTTGTCTTGCATCGTGTATCCGTTCATTATTTCTGCACGCTCCAGTAATCCTTAATCGCATCCGGATTGTAGGTAGAGAGCCATTCAGTGAAATGATAGGTCTCGACATGGCCATCCATGAAACTGCTGTTGCCCCGGCCACGATGATAGTTACCCACATAGCCGCGCCCGCCGTAGTAGTCGTACATCAACCAGTAGCGGTTATTGTTACTGCTGCCGAATAGATCAACCCAGCTCTCCACATCACCCCAGGCAATGGTGTTCGCGGGCGAGGTCAAAGTACTTATACGAACCAAAGGCATAAAATACTCCGGCCCGTAAACACGCTGAGCGTGATACCAGCCAAAACGTTTCATATAGCTTTCAGGAGTGTTAGGCGTCCATGTATCATACCCGCCCGTGTTGGGCGAGTAGTTGGTGTAGATACGACAGGCATTCCAGTTGTCTCCGCCAGCATATTTCACAATCTCACCGGCCCGTGGATTTGACGGACAGGCCCAGACTCCGGCACCCAAATCAAACCACTTGGCAGCGAAACCCATGATCTGTTCGGAGCTGTTGGCAGTCTCAACCAGGGTCTGATGATCCGGCAGGACCTCGTAGGTTTCAAGATACAGGATCGTTCCAATTGCCAGCTGCCTCTGATTATTCACACATTGAATGTTGCGGGCAGCCTCCCGGGCTGTGCTCAAAGCAGGCAACAGCATACTCGCCAAAATAGCAATAATGGCGATAACCACGAGTAATTCTATGAGCGTAAACGCTCTCCGAACGAGTCTCTCAGTTGTTCGGAGAACAACTTGCCGACCTGACGCTCTCAAGGAGAGAGCTTGTGTTTCGATTAAAGTAAATGTCAAACATTTACTTTTCCTCTCGAACATTCTCCGAATGATCTGCCGGTGTATCTCCCTAGTCTGTACAGGTTGGGCTTCATGGTTAGTCCCTACCCGATTGTCTATCGCCTTCGAGACCCAAAGGACTCTCCTGGCTGTGTTTTTGACTTTAATAGTGATCATAGTTTTAGTTCTATTTTTTTACAGACCAGTATTCCTTAGCTGCGTTAGGGTTGTACGTCTCGCTCCACTCGCTCTCATGGACCGAAGCTGCGTGGCCGTCAAGAAACGAGACGTTTGCCTTCCCCATGTGCACATCAGACGGCATACCGTAAGGTCGAGGGGCACGGTAGTAGAGGAAGAAACGATTGCCGTCGTCATATAAACGGTCACGGGAAAAGGAGTCACCCCAGGCGATGGTAGCAGCGGGATCTGACAGCATGGATAAGCGTATCGCCGGGAGCGGGTCCGGGCGTGTTGTGATTTCCCTGTGGTACCAACCAACAATTCTCATCTTTTGATCAACCGGCAAGGCGACACCGATTTCACCGCCCATGTTCGGTCCGTAATGGGGCCACGAGCGTGTGGCGTTCATGCTCCACGGTGCGAAGTCTGGAAGCTTTCTGTCCGGGTGAGAGGGGCAGAGCCAGACGTCTCTGCCAATATCGAAGGCGTTGTATGCGAACCACATGGCACTCTCGCCCTCGGTATGATTGCCGGGGGTATTGAAGACGATTTCGCAATTGAACAGGGAACCATTTTCGTCACTGTACATCATCGTCGCCAGGACGATCTGTTTCTGGTTATTGAGACAATGTGTGCTGCGCGCGATTTCTAATGCCCGAGAGAGCGTCGGCAACAACATCGATGCCAGAATCGCGATGATCGCAATCACCACAAGTAGTTCTATGAGCGTAAACGCTCGTAGAGTTAGTCTCTTAATCAGTCTCTCGAACATTCTATGAATGTTCTGCCGACTCAGCGCATCCAAGGATGCTTTCACTTGCCGGGCTTGTGATATGTCTTTACTTTTAATAGTGATCATAGTTTTAGTCCTATTTTTTTACAGACCAGTATTCTTTTGCTGCATTAGGGTTGTATGTCTCGCGCCACTGGGACTCATGGATCTGACCAGCGTGGCCGTCAAGGAACGAAACGTTTGCCTTCCCCATGTGCACATCGGATGGCATGCCGTAAGATTGGGGATTGCGGTAGTGGAGAAAGAAGCGATTGCCGTCGTCATATAAACGGTCACGGGAAAAGGAGTCACCCCAGCCGATAATGTTGGCGGGACTCGTCAGCATGGATAAGCGTATCGCCGGGAGCGGGTTTACCGTGTTTTCCCTGTGGTACCAACCAGCGATTTTCAGCTTATCGCCAACCGACATCGTACCTAATGCGCCGCCAAAGTTCGGTGCGTAATGGGGCCAACTGCGTGTCGCGTTCTGCCACCATGACTCAGCATCTGGAAGCCGTCTGTCCGGATGAGAGGGGCAGATCCACACGTCTCTTCCAATATCGAAGGAGTTGTATGCGAACCACATGACACTCTCGCCCTCGGGATGATTGCCGGGGGTGTTGATGACGATGTCACCATTAAACAGGGAACCCCAGTCGTCAGCGTACATCAAGGTTGCCAGGACGATTTGTCTCTGGTTATTGAGACAATGTATGCTGCGTGCAGTATCTTTAGCCCGAGAGAGAACAGGCAACAACATCGCCGCCAGGATCGCGATGATCGCAATCACCACAAGTAGCTCGATCAAAGTGAATTTGATTGAGAGCTTCGCTTTCACCTCATAGACCAAACCGTGGGTGATTTTTCCCTTCTGCGGGATCTCTCCCTTTTCTGTGTCAGTGACTTGAACAGTGGTCATGATTTTTCGTCCTGTTGATTTAGAGTTTCACGATGTTTTTCTCATCCCGACTGCGGATTGCAGCATGGGCAATGCAGCTGGCTTTCCATGCATCCTCAGCGGTGGCCGTCTCCGGCGTGCGGCCTTCCAGAATGCACTGAGCAAAATGATCCACGGCTGAGAGCCAACCCTTGTCGCCCATGTAATTCCAGATCGGTACTCGGGTGTTGACATAATCCCGCACATCCTGGGCGGAGCAGCTCTTATCTTCTACATTCTCTTTAGCTTCTTCCTGTAACTCCCAAGCCATACGACGCAGAGCATGAACCGCATCGGCTCCAGACTGGGCCAAGAGATATTTCGGGGTCCACTCCTGGTCCGGATGCGCATGACCGGCAAAGCGATAGACATGGTCAAAGTCCGAATAACCAAAAGTACGAAGCTCTGCAAATTCCTCAACAATGACACCCCCAGTATCACTGATTATTTCAATACGCTCTTTGGGCAGATCCGTGCTGCTGTAACCTGTGCTCATGATTGTCGCTATGGCTCCATTCTCAAACTGAAGTGCAAACGCTTCGTCATCGTCTCTTGCTTCCATGCAGTAGACAGAGCTCACCTCCGAATCGGTGAACCAGCGCAGAATATCAAAGATATGACAAACTTCGGTAATGACACGGCTTCGCATGGGATCATGCCAGTGCCAGGCAGTTTCAGAGATGCGGTAATGAATGTTGTGAGCGCCGCCATGTGCCATGACTGCTTCGCGAGCCTTGCGGTAAGCTGGCGCAAAACGCCGGTTCAAACCCAAGGCCACATGCTTGCCACTGCGTTTTTGTGCATCCACAACAGCCTGACATTCCTCACTGGTATTGGCCAGTGGCTTCTCCACATAAACATGCTTTCCCGCTTCCAATGCTGCGATCGTCAGTTTGGCCTGCATGTCCTCGCGGGTCGCTATGACTACGGCTTGAATGGACGGGTCGGCCAGAACTTCACGGTAATCGGTCGTGGCTTGCGGCACCGGGTACTTGGCATGCATGGCAGCAAGCAGCTCTTCATTTGTATCGCAAATTGTCTGTAATTTTACATGCGGTGCTCGCATTAAATTCGGCAGATGTTGTGACTGCGCCAGTCGTCCGGTACCGATTAAAGCAAATGTTGTTTGTTCTGTCATGAGCGTTTCCTTTGACTTGTATAGATTGCATAAACGCGTGGACTTTGCTGCTCACCGAATTGGCAGTCTGGGGAGAAGAGTTCCACCGCGATCTGGACCTCTTTACCGGCGAGTGTGCGAACATTTTTGTTTGTCCATCGCAGTGGCCGATGGATGCCTGCCTTGCAAACCGGACTGCAGTTTTTAAAAGAGAAGCCAGGGATCACCTTACCGTCCGGTCGTCGCAGTTCTACCCTGACCGTACGCGTGCGGCTAAGATGCGAACAGTTCACCGTAAGCTCAGGTTTCTCGGGCAGGACACAGGGCTGTAGTGTGACTTCGCCGCGCCGCTTCTTAGGCTCGCTGTAATCGCGGTTCACGCGCAGTGCGCGGAATCCAAAGCGATCCTTATCCACATATCCGACACCCGCGTTATAAGCTGAACCTGCGGCGTTGCCTTGATTGGAGGCCCCGTAATAGAAAAGCGTTTTGTCGCTGGTCTCTTCCATGGCACACTGCCAGACCAGGCCATAATCCCAGACCTGTCTTTCGCCGCGGCGCAGGAAGGGCCGGAAGGGCCAGACCTGTTCAAAGTGGTAACCTGTATCGCTTACTGCCAGGCCGATGTCCGCGACTTGCGCATAGGTTTCGGCGGCCCATGCACCATAGAGCGTGCCGTGCAGTGCGATCATGCTTGGTCCCTTGCGCGCCGTCACCAGTCCCACATGATTCTGCGCCCAGTGCGAGTTATTCCAGGCCGGACCAATCTCACCCGTCCGACAGCGGGTCATAGATTCGGGCATAGAGAAAACATATTCCGGAATGCGATGTGCTGTTTGCTGATCATATGTTAACCAGCCCTTAATGCGACGGCCATCATGTTTGGATGTGGGACTCACCATCTGATTGCCAATCACGTAACCGCCATCCAGCGCACGATGGATTACCGGGCCTTCCGGCACTTCATCGATGAGCAGGTGATCATGCTCCGGCATCTGCCATTCAAAACCGTCCTTGCTCTTGCCCACGCCCCAGATAAACCAATTGGAAGACGAGTGACTGGCCATAGTCTTCGCAGCCTTCGGAAAGCGTGCGCGCACTGCAGGGTTGAGCGACTCTATGCTGCTTCGGCGCAGTATCACCACCTTGTATGGAAAGTCCTTGTCCATGGGGTCATAGAGAAAACCGGAAGCGCCACCGCCTGCCATACCACCACTGATATCCGGATCCGCACTAAAGCTGACCAGGTTGTTGCGGGTGTTGCCATTGTATTTGCATGTACCCACACGTTTGGGTTTGAAGTGAATGCCGTCTTCACTCTCAGCATAAC
>JABSQK010000509.1 GCA_013215875.1 Lentisphaeria bacterium | reverse complement strand
GGATTTATCGCACTCAATGATCCTTTACGGCGAAGACCGTATTACCCCTGCCAAGCAGGTGGCCATGGCTCTGGCACAAATGATCAAGACCCGCTACCCAAAGGACATACTGGAAATTGTCACTTTTGGCGATGAGGCAAAACGCATTCCCATGTCAAAACTTCCCTATGTAAATGTTGGACCCTTCCATACCAATACCCAGGAAGGGTTAAAACTGGGCCGGGAAATTCTGTTGCGCAGCAAATCCTCGAACAAACAAATTTTTATGATTACCGATGGCAAGCCATCGGTGGTGCGCCAGCGCAATGGTGAACTGTATATCAACTCCAATGGACTGGACCCCTACATTGTAAATCGCACTTTGGATGAAGCGATTCTCTGTCGCAAAAAAGGCGTCATCATCACCACATTCATGATTGCCTCTGATCCCTATCTCAAACAATTTGTCACACGGCTCACCGAGCTAAACAAGGGCCGGGCCTACTTCTCACCTGTAGATAAACTGGGTAGCTTTATCTTCAGAGACTTCATGCAGAATCGCCGAAAAAATAAATAAGACTCCTGTTTCAGGACTTGAATGGCCCAAGGATTAGCAAGCAAAATTCACAACTTTTTTACATGAATTTACATTTAATTCACCACCCGAATAAGCACCTGGCTATCTTGCTTAAAAGCAGCTAATGATGGCGCTGTCTTAGCCATTCTAAGACAGTCCTTAATTAAAATAAATAAGAGAAGGCCTTGCTTTCGAAAGTAAATGATAGTATATGATAATCAATGAAGAATTCGTCTAAACCAGTTTATTTATATCTGTCGCTGCTTTCAGCGCTGTTGTTTCTCAATCTTTCGTTTACTTATGAGGTCCTTGGGGTGGGGATCTTTTTTTACCTTTTATCGTTACTCTGTGCGGTTTTATTTGCGCCTTCGAGGCGCCAGCTATTTTATTTTGTTTTGCTTGTGGGCGTTATAAATTGTGCGATCCAGCTCAACTTCTTTTATGGACTATTTAAGACAGCGGCGATTCCATTGTATGCGATTTTGGCAATTTGGGTGGCCCTGCCTTGCCTCTTAACACGGATACTATTAGACCGCTTTGGGCACAAGGCGATTCTTTGTTTTCCGTTTATGTGGACAGCCTGTGAATTTTTTCGCAGCGAATTGTATTATTTAAAATTCTCCTGGCTAAGTGGAGGGATGGCCTTGAGCCATCCCTTTTACAATGGTCTCCCCGGACTCTTTGGTTTTTATGGGGTGTCATTCATTTTCTTATTGATTGTCGCAGTGGCTATCGTTATTCCGAAATCGCGATATAAACCGTTTGCCGGACTTTTAATTATACCGGCGTTATGCATGTCTTATATTCAACCCAAACAAAACCGGCCAGGACCCAATGTGCTAGGCGTACAATTGGAATACCCCTTCGAACAGCAGGTCCTGGCTCATTTGGAGAAAAACATCGAGCGTTATCCGGAAACTGAGCTGATCGTTTTGAGTGAATACAGTTTCCCAGGTGATATTCCCGCATCGATTCGCGAATTTTGCAAAACGAACAATGTTTATCTCATCGCCGGTGGCAAAGTAAAAAAGCCCGGCAGTGCTGAATCAGGAATACCAATGAAAATAGGTAAGGGAAAAAAGGGGGCAGATCGCAATTGGTATAACACTGCATTTGTTATAAACCCTCAGGGTGAAACGGAATTTACTCAGGTGAAATCCGTGCCCATTCAGTTTTTCAATGATGGTCTGCCGGCACCCAAACAAGAACTCTGGAAATCGCCCTGGGGAAAAATTGGGCTAGCGATTTGTTATGATTTGAGTTATTCAAAAGTAATGGATGAGCTGATCTCACAGGGTGCAGAGGCATTGATCATTCCGACGATGGATGCAATTAAATGGGGTGAGTATGAGCACCGCTTGCATGCCAAGATGCCAATCGTCCGGGCCAGAGAATACGGTATTGAAATTTTTCGTGTGGCGAGTTCCGGTATTTCGCAACATGTCAGTGCCCGTGGTAAGCTGCTTGCAGAAACGAATTTTCCAGGGCAGGGCGAGCAGATCTACAGTAAGCTCTTAATGCATCCTAAAGCAACAGTGCCAGTTGATAGAGCCATTGCCTATTTGTCAATTTTCTTCTCGCTTATAGCAATGGCTTTTCTTCTGATTAAGAAAAAAAGTCTCGTTCATGAGAAACCTATCGAATCTGAAGAGCTTGTGGAAGTAGAGGAACCGGCTCTTGGCAGTTTATGCATGGTCATTGCAGTCACAGCACTAGTCTCTATTTTCAGTAAGGAGAACTAAAGCAACTGATATTTATGCCTCAAAATTTTCTGGGGCTGCAGCACCACCGTGCCGTTCAGCTGTATCTGTGGAATGGTCGTATACAATTTGGCCATCTTTTACAAATGGAACTGCTTGCGCCCACAGGTCGCCTGTCTTGCTTCTGACAATCGGTTCACTACTATATTGGGCGAGATATACGCGTCGCATTGCGGGTGTTGTATTAGGGCTGCTTCGGTGAAAATTGAAACTTGTAAAGGCTATAATGCTGCCAGCTGGCACAATGACCGGATCACCTGGATCATCACCAATGTAACCAACAAGGTCGTTTGATACCGACTCCTTATCATGGTCAAAGATGGTATGGCTGGTGCCACCGCGTGAGTGTGGTAAAATGTAGACTGTTCCATTATCAATACAGACATCGTCGAGTGTGCACCAGCATGTTAAATAGGGCTTATGCTCGGTTTCATAGTCACTCGACTTTATGTAACCCGAGTCCTGGTGCCAGGAAAATTTCATCCCTGCGCCTGGACCTTTTACGACCCACTGCTCATTAAAGAGGAAGACGTCTCCCAGAAGCGTTGAACTTATCTCTGCCATTAAATCTGAATAAATAAATGTCCATAGCCGCTGGCTTAAACGGTACTGATTTCCAATAAAGTAGCGATTACCCCGGTGAGTAATGCCATTCGACTTCAGCCCGTCACGGTCGAGGCCACAGTCTTCATAGCCCAGGAAGTAAGAACATTCCTCACGCATCATTCCGAGCATGTCTGCTGGGATTACATTTTCAAGACTAACAAATCCTTCCGATTTAAATTGCTCTAAATCACCCTGGCTGATTAAGCCCGTATTAGGAACAGTACGTCCTGTTTTTATTTCTTCTGCTAACATACTTTCTCCATTAAATTATATTATATGTGTTTAAACCATTTCGTTTTAATACAATATTCTTACATTTATTGTTTTCAATTGGTTATTATTATCATAAAGTGACAAAAAGATTGCATTTTATGATATTATGTGGAAAGTATTGAGATGAAAGAGAGTTTAGAATTATCTGCAGCGAGTCATGGAGCGTCGTGGCTCTACCAGGCGCATGCCCAGGCACTACCTCGCCATTTTCACACACACGAAGAGTTGGAATTTAATTTGGTGGTTTCAGGTGAGGCTGTTTATTTGACAGAGGACGGCCGTGTAGATTTGATTCCCGGCTGCATTCTCTGGTTGTTTCCAGAGCAAGCGCATGCATTGCATTCCAGCTCAAATGATTTTACCATGTGGATTGTTGTGTTTCGTCAGGAAACAGTTCGTGAGCTGTGCCAAACGACACGCTATCTTCCATTACGTTCCCTCTACAAACCCAGTGCTCAATCCTATGCGCAATTGCAGCCCGAATCAAGCCAAGATATTTCGGCACTTTGCGAAAAAGCTGCGTTAGTTAAAGATGATGTGGAATTCTGTAATGTTGTATTGCATCACCTGTTAATCGCTGCCTGGGATTTAACCCAGACCGACACCCCGCTTAAGGCGAACCCAAAGGCGTATCATCCCGCCGTACTTCGCACAGTAAACACCCTTTATTTAAATCCGGAAAATGTGTCACTATCAGAATTGGCAAAAGCAGCCGGGCTTTCTCAGGAGCATCTGAGTCGACTGTTTTCGAGGCAAATTGGTATGCCGATTGTCGAATACCGCAATCGCCAGCGAATCCGGCATTTTCAAAAACTCTATGGACAAGGTAAACAGTTGACCCTGGCTGAAGCTGCGCAAGCCGCCGGCTTTGGCAGCTACACACAATGTTATCGCATCGTGCAAAAATACCTGAATATAAAACCATCAGACCTTGGCAATTAGTTGCTGGGCCCGTGCCCGGGGGCATTTGAAAATTGGGAATTTTTAAGGTGGACTCCCACCTTGAACCGCCGGAGGCAAATGATGCAAATCTTTTATAATTTCTGTAATGCGCTCATGCTTAAGAATACATGCTACTTTGCCAAGCACTTGGGGGTTGAGCTTTCTCTATTAGTCTGGAAGTTTAAGATTTTTGACTAATGCTTCATTAATCCATGATGATATATCCATGCCCACGTGCAGCACGGTCAATATTACAATACGATTTTTCTCGACCAGAAAAAAGATAAAATGTTTTTTGTATTTGCAGTAGTGAACATCGCTATTTTCTAATGGCCAAATTTTTGACCGAATTTTATCTTTAGATATCTTTTCAAAGACACCCTTCATTCCTGATAAATAACTTTTTGCTTGCTTTGAAGTCCATTGCTCTGTAGTCCAGGACTTAATTTCTTCAAGACGGCTTACAGCCTCTTTATGAAGAACATATTTCTTAGCCATCAGAATTGATTATGTCATCCATAGACACTGTGCTTATATCCGACTTATCATAATCAGCAAGCGTTTCAAGGTAGTTGTTAAATTGCGAGAGTTGCTGTGTTCTCGCTTCTTCATTTCTGATGAGTTCTCTGATGAATTCGCTTGGTGTTTCATAGCGGTCACCAACCTGCTCTTGTACAAAGCCCCAGAGCTTTTCAGGTACTCTGACATTTAAAGTGTGAGATGGCACCAGGCCTCCTGTGTTATTTATTGTTATTATTCTTTACAGTACTCTTCTTTTAAATATTTTCAATTATTAAAAAAAATATTTCGTCAGAGACAGAAAGATTTTTGTACTTATGCCGTTTACTGTAGAATTATGAATGAGTCAAAAAAATATTGCAGGAGTCTTCATGCCCAGATTAGTTTAGGCACGACCTCAGATGACAGGTTTATGCCGAGTGGTTATGTGCAAGCATTTGCTGACATGGATAACTTGATTCTCACTGAGAAACTGGATGGTCAAAACAATTGTTTCACAAAGCATGGCGTCTATGCGCGTTCACATACATCGCCAACTCAACACCCGTGGGATAAGCCCATGCAAGAGCGCTGGAACTTGATGAAAAATGATCTCGGTGAGCTGAATCTCTTTGGCGAAAATATGTATGGAATACATTCCATCGCTTATAAAGAGCTGGATTCCTATTTTTATGTTTTTGCAGCTAGGGAAGGAGATGAATGGCTCTCGTGGGAGGAAGTTAAATTTTACGCTGCATTGTTTGATTTCCCGACAGTTCCGGAGATTGAAATTACGACTGAATTAAAAGAGATGTTTACGGAAGAGCGAGATGAAAATGAACTATTGGCAGATTGGCTAAAAATAAATCTTGAAATGGAATGGGAAAAAAGTGTCAAGACAGCAGGACACCTTGGTGGCTACGATCCGCAAACAGACGCGGATTGTTCAGAAGGGTTTGTGATACGAAATAGTGATGGTTTTAAAACAAATGACGGTACACTCAATGTGGCTGAAAACGAATTTAATAATTTGTTTAAACTTGTGCGTGAATCGCACGTAAATACAGATGTGCATTGGTCAAAAACCTGGAAACAGGCACGGCTGATTGACTATCGAAAACACAATTGGTTTGGATATGAATACATTTCAAAAAATGACATGGAAGTTTCCTGAATACGAGGTCGGTGAAAGTCTCGACTGGAATAAAATGGAAATACGATATGACTGGTTTGGTGATATGCATGATGTGATGCAGGATCCTATCTGGCATGCTGAAGGCGATGTATATGTCCATACTAAAATGGTCGTGGAGGAACTTCTGGAAATACCTGAGTATAGGCGATTACCGGAACAGGGGAAGCATATACTTCTTGCTGCAGCGATGTTTCATGATGTGGAAAAACGCTCATGTACAACCCGTCAGGATATGGATGGTGTAAGTCGCATTGTATCGCCACGGCATGCTAAAAAGGGCGAATATACAGCCAGGGAAATTCTCTATAAGGAGATGAATACACCATTTGAAATTCGTGAGCAAATTGCCAAACTTGTCAGGCTGCATGGCTTGCCCTTATGGGCGATAGATAAACCAAACCCTACAAAAGCGGTAATTGAAGCAAGTCTGGTGGTAAATACGCACTACCTCTCCATTCTCGCGAAAGCAGATATTTTGGGACGCATTTGCGATGATCAAGAAAACATCCTATTAAAAATTGAGCTCTTCAATGAACTCTGTAAAGAGAATGATTGTTTTGCTAAAGAGAAGAAATTTAGTTCAAATTATGCGCGCTATATTTATTTGAATAAGTCGAAATCATCGCCCGAGTACGAACCTTATGATGATTTGAAATTCGATGTTTATGTCATGTGTGCACTTCCAGGAACAGGAAAAGATTTTTTCATAAAAGAGAATTATGATCTGCCAGTTTTATCTCTTGATAGTATACGAAATGAAGAAGGGATTCGTCCGGCAGATAAAAAGAAAAAAGGGAAATTAATTCAAATTGCTAAGGAAAAAGCCAAAGAGTTTTTGCGAGCCGAGCAATCATTTGTATTTAATGCGACAAATATCACCACAGATATACGGGCTATCTGGTGCTCACTTTTTACTGACTATGGTGCCAGGGTAAAAATTAGTTATCTCGAAGTTCCTTATGAAACTCTGCTTGAACAGAACTTTAATCGAGATGATAAAGTGCCTGAGAAGGTGATCGATGCAATGATTAGTAAATGGGAAATTCCATCATTCAAAGAAGCCTATGATGTTGACTATATTGTGAAGTAGATTTTTGCCAACGGTTCCTCTTTCGACCAGGGTTCAGCGACTTTAAAACCTTAATCAACACTATTCTCCGGGTGCGCAGCCCGTTCTCTTTAAATATTAAAAGAACTGGGAATTCCCGTAAACCTGAATGAATAAATGATCTTTGATCTATTGCTGCACATGGCTTCAATTCCAAGATATGCTCCGGGAATTAGAAAGTTGCAGCTGATTACGACTCAATAATTTCCGTGCATAAAAGCTTTACTTATTTTTTTCAAACAGTATGAAGGCCAGTTCCAGGCCGGGCTTAACGAAGTCAATAGAGAACTCATAATAGCCTGCTTCGAGATTTACGGAGACACCTTCGACATCGATCCACTTGCCTTCGGTGCCATTAACCGACAAGGTCATGGCAAAGTCACCATTGATATATAAACTGCAGGACGATTGCGCGGCAGTATGGCGATCGTAGCATGTGTTTAAAATCAGTTTATAAACAGCAGCTTCTTCAAGCTTAACAGAAACTGTCAGATTACTTGTCGCATTGAAATCGATGCGCTCCTTCAGCAGTTCTACCTCACCGTCAATTGATGTCTTTGAAGTCATTTCTTTAACTGGATCATATTGCAGTAGTGGTCGCTCCATAGCAGGTGTTGCCATGATAAAGCGACAAATATTCATTGCACAGCGTTGCAGTTCACCAATGCTTAGCTCGCTATTTTTCAGTGCTTCTATAGTATTATCGTCCAGTGGATTTTCGGCAGCACGATCATTTTCGACGACCATATATAAATCATTTTGGGCACGAATCATATAGTTAGTATTTTGGGCTAATGCTTCACCACCATCACTATTGTGATTCATCTTCGCCCACCAGTCAGACATCACCAAGCCTGTGAAG
Organism: Lentisphaeria bacterium; assembly: GCA_013215875.1. Lineage (GTDB taxonomy): Bacteria > Verrucomicrobiota > Lentisphaeria > JABSQK01 > JABSQK01 > JABSQK01. The sequence continues at coordinate 6,451 of JABSQK010000509.1, read as the reverse complement.
CCCCATTCTTCACGCAAGATTTTAGTATTCAAATCGAAGTTCGATGCCGCCCAATGCCCGTTGACCGGATTGTAGGACGTCATGATGATAGATGCCATACCTTCTTTCACAGCCATTTCGAAGGGCTTGATATTTACTTCACGCAGGGCGCGTTCAGACATAATGCTATCAGAATCATGACGGGCCGTTTCCTGGTCGTTTGCGGCAAAATGTTTAATGGTCCCCGAAACTCCGGCCTTTGCCAAACCACGGGTCTGAGCCGCGGCCATAACACCAGTCATGTAGGGATCTTCAGAAAAGTATTCGAAGTTTCGACCATTGAGAGGATGACGATGAATATTGATACCAGGACCAAGCAAAGTGTCGATTTTATAAGCGGCCAACTCTTCACCAACAGCATAAAAGAGTGCTTCGTTTAGGTCAGCATTCCATGTACAAGCCAGCATCGTACCAATTGCTACCTGGCTTGCTTTGTGTCCGCTATCCATACGAATACCGGACGGACCATCGGCAGCAGCAATCACAGGAATACCAAAGTTAAAGAGACGTTCGGTGGTTCCGCCAAAAGCCGCCGCTGTACCTGGAGTCACTTTTGGACTGCACATACCTTCACCGCGAATGATGCTGGCAAGATCGTCATTATTCAGCTGAGCAATAAAATCTTCCATAGATGCTTTTGCATTTTTTACATCGGCCAGCTTAATACCTTGATCATCTGTTTGGGCAATGGCCGGCGGAATTTGTGCAGTGATACGAGCAGTTAAATCCACTGTTCGTGCTGGCACCGCTTCGCTGGTTTTTTCATAAGTACCATCGGCTTTTTGTATACCGGGTTTTAAGCGATCAAAAGCACGCACAGGTGCCATGGCTTCCGAGAGTTGCTCAACGATCAATAAATCATTAAGCGTAACTGATGCATCAAGCAATTCTGCATCGCGTACATTGGCACCTGAATAAAATTTATAGTCGCCTGCTTCAAGCAGCATGGCAGATCGATTTCCGGTAATACCCGAATCATCATAGGATGCCAGAGAAGCCAGCTTAATACTGATATGGATTGTTGTTTCTGCTCCTGATTCAAGTGTATCTGTTTTGCTAAAGCCGGCTAATACCCGTGCGGGTTTACCAAGCTTTCCTTGTGGTGCTTCGCAATAGATTTGCACAAGCTCTTTGCTGGCATGTGTACCGGTATTCTTGACAGTTAGATGAAACTGTAAAACTTGTTCAATGCTTTCACCCTCGATAGTAAAGCCTGTGCAGCTACTTTCAAAATTTGTATAGGATAAACCATAACCAAAGGGATACATGACCGCCTGTGGTTCGAAGGTTGAAAAATAACGATAACCGAGATAGATATCCTCCCAGTAGAAATTGGCCTCTTTACTTCCGAAGTTGGCCGATGACGGATAGAGGTCGAGATTATGTGCAATGGTATCAGTTAAGCGACCACTTGGGGAGACATCACCGCTTAGGATATCTGCCAGGGCATGACCGCCCTCCATCCCTGCAGCCCAGCTATAGAGAATAGCTTTGATTTTATCTTTGCCATCGATCTTTTGCAACCAGGACATATCGATTATGCTGGTCGTATTAAAAATAAGAATAAGCTGTTCAAAGTGGCTCGCCACTTCATGGATCATAGATTCTTCAAGTTCCGTTAAACGGTAACTACCAGGCTCGTCGGAATAATCCACATCCTCACCAGCGGTCCGTCCAATAATTACCATGGCTTTTGTAGATTGCTCTGCAGCAGCTTTGACGATCTCGCTGTTCAATGGCATTTCATGCTGGAACCAGGGCTCTGCCGCCCAGCCGCCACCGCCATCATCAAACGGATTTTTGCTTACCCAGTCTGCATAAATGGATGCCAGGTCTTCATTGATCGAAATCGATTTATTCGCACGCAGGCCATCAAGCACATTTATCACATAAGGAACATTTACTGCTCCGCCGGATCCCGTGCCACTGCGGTAAGTATTAATCTGGCAACGACCGAATACAGACAGCTTATCATTGGCTTGTAACGGTAAAATATTATCTTTATTCTCAAGCAGAACCATACCTTCGCACGCAGCCTGCCGATTGATGGGTACTAATTTTTTCATCGCTAATTCAGTATCCATATGACAAAAATATTCCTTTAATCAATGATTATAAAAAAGCCGCTACGATACACCAAACGTAGCAAGTTTCAGCAGCCGAATGGCAAGGCGACCCAAATTAAGAACGGGAACATGAGTGCCTAGATACAGACCTGACTCAAATACCCTTCAGCTGCTCTCTCCATATTGGAATCGAAATCATTGGCCAAAATCCAATATTTTTACGTCTTCAGTTCCTTGCTTTACAGCTTGTCATTTAACAAGGCCAGATAATCGCCAGTCTCTTCAACATCAATTTCGCAGGTGAGGTAAATGGCTTTATCCTGTAATTGTCCCCAAGCTTTTTCTAAATTCAGGTGCCGGTATTCATCATGATCTTTCACAGGATAGGGGATCCAAATGGACCTCTCGAATAGCTGCTTTTCACCAGATTTCATCTGTGATAAATCAACCGAAATCGTAGCCTAAGGATCCTCATCCCATTTTACACCTTTAATAATTTCATTTATATACTCCATAATAAATCACAAGATAATAGGATTTTAAATAAACTAGAAACAAGGTCATTAGGTCTTTTTTACAGCCTCGAGCCGGGCGTGTACCGGATAATATTTTAACTAAACTGACATTCGCTTTTGCCTTCTCGTTTAATAATGATATATAAAGCTCATGTCCCTTAATACAAAATATGCCCCATTGTTCCCGGATGAAATCAAAGTTCAGGCAACTGCAATCATCGATGCGCAAGCAATCTATCTCAGCCGGGTAAGCGATAGCTCTGTGGCCGCGGAAATTAATTTTCAAAACGACTACATTGAAATAGAGCTGTCGATAGAGGACAAGGAACTGGTCGTAAATTGCAGCTGCGATGATGCACTGTCCGGCGCACTCTGTCAGCATGTTTTTGCAACTCTGCTGATTGCGGATCGTGATGAAGAATTGCAAAAAGTAAATTCACGCAGCATCAAAAAAACAGTGCGTAATAAACATTCAAAAAGCAAAGCAGTCGAAGAAGTACGTCCTGAACAGAAGCAAAGTCTCGATCTGAAATACTACATGAATCAATTTAAGCGTGAGAACAAGATCTCACTCAACACAATTGAATCAAGCGAGACAGTGACTAAAGCAAACCAACAGTGGCGCATTATTTATATCATAGAGGAACGCCGTTCGCAAAGCTGCGGGACATTAGTCATCAGTCATTACTGGCAAAAGAAACGTGATGGGCAATGGCTCGCAGAAAAGGAGTTTGTTTATCAGACTGGGCAGGACTATCCGGATAAAATTGATCAATCTGTCATTCAGTTTTTAGCAAGCAACAGCCGATCTAGTGGAAATACAGAACATTGCCGGGAACTGAAAGCGGAGGACCATCAACAAGTGCTTTCCGAAATCTTAAAGACCGGCCGTCTCTACAAACGCACTGCAAACGACTTGATTTCCATGCAGATGGAAATGAAAAATACCACATTGCAATTTCAATTTGAAAAGGGTGATTCCGGCGACTACAAGTTAGACCATCACCTGCATTCAAAGAATGAATCTTTTGATTTGAATGCAGAACAGCTATTCTTAAATTCGCCTGTTCTGATTCATCAGGATTGCATCATTGCATTAACCCGGGATCAAATGGTCTGGCTACAAAAAACGGCCAGGCACAGTGCAAGCTATAGCCATAGGGAAGTCGAAACTCTGTCGAGAGAAATTCACCTTAATACTGCGATCAACTGTGAGAATTTCCCAGCCGCTCTTCGATTTGAAGTGAGTGAAACAGAGGTTCGTGGTCAACTCTATATTCGTACTGCCCAGTTTCGTTTTCGCGATAAAGAACAATTACACGTCGAGCTCTCTTTTAATTATGCAGGCTCCATTGTTGAAGAAAATTCAAAAATTCAGCGACTTATAACTTCCGAAACTCGTCAACTCATAACGCGCAATGCAAAAGCAGAAGGGGATTTAAAAGACAAACTCATGGACCTTGATTTTCGTTTTGTTGAGAGCAGTCTACGTGAAGAGGAGGGGTGGAAGCTGCTGCCGGCGAAGCTTGATCACGCGGTGAAAATTCTTATCGACGCCGATTGGGAAATTAGTGCAGAAGGTAAGACTTACCGCAAGCCTCAGGAGATTGAAATGAAACTCTCCTATAAGATGGACTGGTTTGAGCTTGAAGGAACTGCGCAGTTTGATGATCAGGAACTGCCGCTTACAGAACTCATTAGCGCAGCAAAAGAGGGCAATGGCTTTGTGACGCTTGATGATGGCAGCATCGGAGTATTACCGCTGGAATGGCTTACAACATATACCGTTCTAACAGAGATCGGTATATGTAATGATGAGATGCTAAAATTTTCCAGAGGCCAGTTCTATATTGTTGATCAGTTACTTCGCGATGAAAAAATAAAGCGCGACAGCAGTTACCTTGAAGCGGCAGAAAAATTTCAGAACTTTGAAAAAATCCATCCGCTTGAAGCAGCAGATGATTTTAATGGAACGCTACGCGATTACCAGAAAGATGGTCTCGGCTGGATGACCCAAATGAGCGAACTGGGTTTGGGAATGTGTCTTGCTGATGATATGGGGCTGGGCAAAACCGTGCAGGTTCTCGCATTGCTCAACAATCGCCAAAACTGTAAAAATCCATCATTGATTGTGCTGCCAAAATCACTCATTTTTAACTGGGCCGCGGAAGCCGAAGCATTTTGTCCGCACCTTTCAGTGCTAAATTACACAGGCGCGAGCCGAGTCGCTCAATTTAAACAGATTGCAAAGCATCGTATTGTTCTCACAACCTATGGCACATTGCGCCAGGATATCCTAAAGCTCAAGGATATTCAGTTTGATTATTGCATCCTTGATGAATCACAGGCAATAAAAAATATCAAATCACAAAATTCAAAAGCCGCCCGTTTAATTACTGCTAATCATCGACTGGCGATGACAGGTACCCCGATAGAGAATCGTCTCACTGAGCTGCTCAGTCAATTTGAATTTATCAATCCGGGTATGATAGGGAATCTTTCTGTCTTCAAGCAATTTTTTCAGGACAAGGCGCTCAATGATGAACAAATCCTGAGCTTTCAAAAAGCCGTAAAGCCTTTTTTCCTACGACGCACAAAAAAAGAGGTGGCCAAAGATTTACCCGAAAAAACAGTGCAAGTACTCCACTGTGATTTATCACAATATGAGCAGGAACGTTATGATGAACTGAAGGCTTATTATCAAAAAGAATTGCTTGATGATGACGCAAAGAAAAGCCCAAATCTTGTGCTTCAGGCACTGATGCGACTACGGCAGGCCGCCTGTCATTCCGCTCTGATTAACCCTAAGTTCAATCATGAAATCAGCGCCAAACAAAAACTCATCACCCATAAGATGAGTGAGTTGATTGCCGAAGGCCACAAGCTGCTGATCTTTTCCCAGTTCACCAGTTTTCTGTCACTGATGCAAAAGGATTGCGAGAAGCAAGACATTGCATTTTCATATTTGGATGGAAAAACAAAAAATCGTGATGAACAGGTACAACGTTTTCAAAATGATGACAATGTAAAAGTCTTTTTGATTAGTCTTAAAGCTGGTGGAGTGGGCCTAAACCTCACGGCCGCAGATTATGTTTTTCTGATGGACCCCTGGTGGAATCCTGCTATAGAAGCACAGGCGATCGACCGGGCCTATCGTATTGGGCAAAAGAAGAATGTCTTTGCCTACAAAGTAATCAGTAGAGGAACAATTGAAGAAAAAGTAATTCAACTCCAGAAGAAAAAGCAGGAACTGGCAGATTCCATTTTCGCAGCTGAAGGCAATATGATAAACGATTTAAGCAAAGAAGATCTGCAATTTTTACTCAGTTAATGCTCCCGGGCCGAAGTGCCCCGGACACAGTTTTAGTTAGAGGTGCGTGCATAATGTTAATCAAAGAGATCTTCGATATCGTCATCGAGCACATCATCCGCTTGTTGACCGCCCTCGGTGACACCCAGATCGACATCTTCTTTAATTTTGATGAGGTCTGCTTTTCCGCGTATTGTTTTGAATACGACATGTCCCCAAAGGTTTGGATGCAAACGCGCTTCGGTCGGTTCATCGGTGACACCTACGGCCATTTTATTAGCCCAATAATTTCTGGCGATTGGCAAATTCCCTTCAACTGTTGAGATGATGCCCCAATCGATGCGAAGCTCAAGGTCTTTGCGAATTTGGAAGCCGATCGCTTTCATTGGGATGGACAGATTTACAGTGTAGCTATCACTCGAGCCGATAATCTTGATAGATGCCTCTTTCGCTGTAAGAATGCGTACTTGGTCAAAGCTGGTTGTACCGCCTGCAGGCGTTGTAACACTCCAGGCTTCTCC
>JABSQK010000508.1 GCA_013215875.1 Lentisphaeria bacterium | reverse complement strand
CGTCCTTGCCATCAGCTTTATAGCCTGTGCGATCGTAGCAGTTCTCATCGCCTTCTTCTTTCTTCCCTTATGCGAATACATATTTGGACTCACATCCAATATCAGCTTGCTTGACCTCAGCGACCTCAATCATCCGCTGCTTCGCCGTTTAAGCCTCGAAGCCATGGGTACCTACCAGCATTCCATGATGGTCGCAACACTCTCGGAACAGGCTGCCGAAGCCATCGGTGCAAATACCCTGTTAACACGTGTGTGCTGTTATTTTCATGATATCGGTAAACTCTCAAATCCCTCTTATTTCACCGAAAATAGTATGGGGCAAAACATGCACCAAGACCTTAGCCCCAAGATGAGTGCTCTGTTAATCATCAACCATGTGAAAGAAGGTCTGCAAATGGCCAATACCTACAAATTAAAAAAGCCGATGAAACGCGTTATCGCAACGCATCATGGTACCAGCCTGGTCTATTTCTTTTATCACAGGTCCAAGACAAATAACCAGCTCGAAGCAGATGGAGGAGAAGCAGAGTACAGATATCCCGGCCCGCTGCCAGTTTCCCCAGAAGAATCAATCATTTGTTTTGCAGACTCATGCGAAGCGGCTTCGCGCTCACTCGAAAAACCCACACAGCAAAAGATTGATACACTCATCGATGATATATTCAAAAATATCATGCAAGATGGCCAGCTCGATGATAGTGAATTAACATTGGATGAAATAAAAACCGTTCGGGAATCAATTAAAAAATCGCTTCGCAGTATGCTGCATACTCGCATACAGTACCCAGACAGGGAAGATGATGTAGAAAAAACCCGCAAAATGAAAGCTGATAATATTGAAAAAACAAGTGAAGTCCCACACAGTGAAATAGATAAGATGCTCGAATCATCCTCGTCGTCATCCACTACATCAAAATCGACCAAATCGACCAAATCGACCAAATCGACCAAATCGTCAAAAAAGAATTCATCCAAGTCTTCCTCGTCTAAATCCTCTTCATCCGATTCCTCCGCATCGTAAGCAATTAGATAATGGCTCAAATGACTAATTCAAAAAATATTAAAATCAGTTTCAATAATCAGCAAAGTCGCTTCAAGATTAGCTCCATGCAGAGCCTGGTGGATTTCATTTTGGCAGCGCTCTACAATGCAGAAATAATCACCCGCTTACCGGAGAATGCAGAAATCGTTTTCAACCTGTTGAATAAGGCTGATATGGCTGAAATAAATCAACACTATCTGTCCCACGAGGGCCCTACGGATGTGCTCACATTTAACTACCTGGATGAGTTTACAGACGAAAATGAGTTCACTGCAGCAGAAATCTTCATTTGTCCCGAGATTACAGAGGAAAATGCCCGTGAATTTAAAACTAATCTGAATGACGAATTGCTCTTGTATATTGTGCATGCGATCCTACATTTATCTGGGTATGAGGACCATACCGAAGATAAACGTGTTGAAATGCGACAAGCAGAACAACTGCTGCTGGAAAAAATCAGCTCGAATTCGCCAGTCAATGTAATTGAATTAATAGAAGGAGAAAAATAGCTCAACAAATGCTTGATGAACCTGCCAGTATAGGCATACTTATTCTTAACCTGATTCTGGGAATCTGGTTTAATTCTACCCAAAAGGCTATCGATAACCTAAGCCTGGGTAAAATTAATAAACTGGACTCAGATAAGCAGGAAGAGCTTGTAAAAAAAGCCGAAATTTATCTTGAGAATAGCAATGGCTACAAATTTACCTTGCGCATATTCTCATACTTCAATATTTGCTGTATTTGCTGTATTACTATATTGATTGGTGTTGGGCTTATGCAAGAACCTTCAGGGTTTCCCCTTATACCCCTATTTCTTTCGATTCTGGTATTTCCCCTTGGCTTTATCATCATCACTGAGCTTATATCAACGTATCTCATGAAGTACAGCTGGGTTGTACTCAATATTTCCTTTCCATTCATGAAACTCTGCCATATTTTACCAGCCATATTCTTTGCCAAGGAATCCGAACTGCTCGATTTGGAAGACGAAGATGATACCACCACAGAAGAGGAAATTGAAGCTTTACTGGATAAAGACGAAAAGAGTCATGAAAACAGTGACAATGGTATGATAGAAGAATCCACAGGAAAAATGATTCGCGGAGTTCTCGACCTTGATGAAACACTTGTAAAAGAAATCATGACCCCGCGAGTCGAAATGTCGGCGATCTCGATTGAATCCGCAATAGATAATGTAATTAAAAAAATACAGGATTCCGGACATAGTCGCATTCCTATATTTACTGAAAACATAGATGATGTCATAGGGATTGTCTACTCTAAGGATATTTTGCTGAAGCCCGATGAAGAACTTAAAAACCTCATGCGCAAAGCCACATTCATTCCAGAATCAAAAAATGTGCGCGATCTGCTCGAAGAATTTCAGCAAACAAAAAACCATATAGCTATCGTTATCGATGAATATGGAGGAACTGCCGGTGTGGTAAGCCTTGAAGATATTATCGAAGAAATTGTCGGTGAAATTGCTGATGAATTTGACGAAATTGAAGAAGAGGAGATCGAACTCAAGATTTCCGAAGACGGCAGTCTCGAACTCGAAGCACGGACACCCATTGAAGATGTAAACGATGTACTCAATATTAGTCTGCCTGAGGAAGAAGACAATGTGACAATTGGTGGCTATGTCATCAGTGAAATAGGCCGTATACCGCAAGCTGGCGAATGTATCGTTCTGGGTAAAATTGAGGCCACCATTATTGATGCTAATGAACGAAAAATAAATACTCTGAAAATTAAAAAAACTGAATCCAAACAGAAAGCAACAAACTAGAAATGATTGTACATGGTATAAACCCAATAAACGAAGCCCTCAATTCCAAAAATCTTCCAGAGACGATTTACGTACTGAGGAATAAAGAAAATCCCCGTATTCGCGCCATCGTCAAGCGCTGCGAATATCTCAATATTCCAGTAGAAAAAGTAAACGATATGAACAATCTCTGCAAACGCAATGCCGTGCACCAGGGAGTGGCAGGCCTATTCCCCGGAGAGGATTATCTCGCGTCCTGGAAAGATCTCAGCGAACTACCAGAAGATGCAAATAAACTCATCATCTTCGATGGTATAAACGACCCTCATAATTTCGGTGCAGCCTGCCGTGTTTGCGATGTATTTGGCTACGACCAAATTATCTCCCATGAAGGTGACAGCAGCGATCTGACTGCCGTGGCAATAAAATCATCTTCAGGTGCCATCTTTCATCTCAACCTTTATAAGTGCAATTTGAATAAAGCTGTAAAGACACTGAAAGAGAAAGGCTATGAACTATTTGCCCTGGATGCGCAAGGCGAAATCGATATTCACAACGTGGAATTACCCGAAAAATATATTATCATCATTGGCAATGAAGGAGAAGGTGTACGCCACAATATAAAACGCGAGTCCACCCTGCTCTCAATTCCAATGAAGGGCCACATCGATTCGCTCAATGTATCCTGTGCGCTCTCAGCCACACTCTGCGTCCTGTCGAAATAGTTCATAGTTCATAGTTCATAGTTCATAGTTCATAGTTCATAGTTCATAGTTCATATTTAATAGTTAATAGTTAATAGTTCATAGTTAATAGTTCATAGTTAATAGTT
>JABSQK010000507.1 GCA_013215875.1 Lentisphaeria bacterium | reverse complement strand
CGTTTATTTTATCAGGGTAATGAGTTTGATAAAAAAAACAAATCGATGGATCCGGTTTTCACAGATCCTGTATTTGGTGACTACTTGAAATCCTGGATGCCACAAGGACTGACGGACTCAGATTATGAGGTAGCCCAGTATGATGGAGCGATTGCGTATATGGATACCTGTATTCAGCAAATTTTTCTAAAGCTAGAACCCATGGGAATAATGGATGATACCATCGTTATTTTAAATGGTGATCATGGAGAAACTTTGTATGACCATGACTGCTGGTTCGACCATCATGGTCTCTACGATGTAACCTTGAAGGTTCCGTTGATGATTCGTTATCCGGAAAAGTTGCCCGCTGGTAAACGTATCTCAGGATACAATACACATAAGGATTTATTGCCCACGATACTTGAGCTTGCTGGCTTAAAAACCGATATAAAGTTCGATGGTGAATCGCTGATGAAACTTGTAACTGGTAAAAAAGAAAGCTTTGAATCGTCTATATATATCACCGAATGTACCTGGATGCGTAAACATGGTTTGCGTACACCGCAGTGGAAACTGATCGTTGCTCTCGAACCGGATTTTCATGGTAAACCTGAAGTCGAATTATATAATCTTATCGAAGATCCGGATGAAAATAAGAATGTTGCGAAAAAGTTTCCAGAGGTGGTTGCTTGTTTGCGTGCGGAAATGGAAAAGCATATTGCCAAACGTGAAAAAGAAACCGGATTGGCAAACCCAATGCACAATCAACCGCACTGGCATGGAAACCAGGACATTGACTATTTCGAATCGAGCAGTCAGGCTGCAGATGTTTTATACATTGGCTCTGTTGCAGGAGCAAACAAACTGCAGAATAAAAAAGCGAAGTAATTATGCAACGCGTAGCAGTCATCGGACAAGGCAATATCGGTCGCAAGCATGCCGGGATTTATAAGAATCTCGGCAATGCTGAATTACTTGCAGTGTGTGATTGGGACAAGCAGCGCGCTGATGCAGGTGCAGCAGAATTCGGTGTACCCGCATTTTATGATGTGGCAGAAATGCTTAGTAAAGTCGAGTTGGACATGGTTAGTGTCGCGACAGGTGGTATTGAATATGGCAGCGAACATCATCTGCCAACGATACAAGCGCTTGATGCTGGTCTGCATGTGCTTTGCGAAAAACCGATAAGCAATGAAATTGCCCAAGCAGAAGAAATGGTTGCAAAAGCAAAAGCAAAAAAATGCTGCTTTGCATTAAATTTGAATCACCGTTTTACCCCCGCTGCAGTATTGGCAAAAAAGTGGGTCGATGATGGACGTATCGGAGATCAACTTTTTATCAATGTGAGTATGTGGATAATGAATCCAAATGAAAGCTCACCCTGGTTTCAAATAAAAGCATTGCATCCGCATACGGTGGATATGATGCGTTATTATGGTGGCGACATTGAGGAAGTGCATTGCTTTGCAATGAAAGCACCGGGTCGCGACATATGGTCGACAGCACAATTTAATATGCGCTTTAAAAGCGGTGCTGTCGGACACCTCTGTGGCAGTTACGATATTGAACGCGGACACCCAATGGAACGCTGCGAAGTCGCTGGTACCAAAGGACGTTTCGTTATCGATGATATTTTTCAGGAAGCGACATTGTATCCTGCTGGCAATATGGAGAAAACCGTTTTAAGCAATCCTGTCTTTGGCGGTATGCGTGATTTCGACGATACCTTTATAAACCGTATAAGCAGCTTTGTTCAGGAGCTCGAAGACGGTGTAAAACCCGAAGATATCGATGGCAGTGGTGCCGATGGACTGGCTGCTCAAAAGGTTTTGCAAGCTGCAGTTGAATCAATACAAACAGGATCTGTGATCAAGGTTTAGCTCGATTCCCTCACGAAAATCCTTAAATTCCATTACTGAATATCGATATACCTTTCTTTAATTAATTACGTTTTTTATATAAATCTTGCAAAAGAACAAAATATAGACATATTTTATCAACTTTGGTCTTGTAAAATACGATATATTTACCTATAATTACACAACGGTGGTAAGTGCGTACATACATGTTTTTTGATTTAATTTATATTAGAACTAAATTTTTTAGTACTAAATTCTTATAAATAATGACGAAAGGATAGTTTTATGAACCTTATGAACATTCTATCTCTAAGAGATATTAAAAGTGGACCGAAGCAAAAACTCTCCCCCAATAAAGTTACTTTTGATGATCTGATGATTAAGAAATCGCCATTTAATATGATCGAAATCGTTGTGTCACTTGTACTTATACTCATTGTTCTACTTGCTGCTGTCAGTCTATTTACTACTGGTTTGACCAACAATAAAGAAGCGTTTAACCGGTCGTATGCAAATGATTCAATGGATCAATTCATCCACCAGATGTCAAATCGACTGGAACAAGACTGGACTCAAGCGGAAGCATTTCCGCTTGAAAAACCAACATCAGTATCTAATCCTATTTGGAGTACATCCACCTTAATCACCAATGCAAATTATCAATTGCATTTTCCAACTGAGAATGATGCTACGTGGAGTCCTTCAGTTCATAATTCTGGTATATTCAAGGTTGTACAAAGTACGAACTCGCTTGGAAAAGATTTTAGTGCTGAGATCCTTTCATGGAAGTCTGAAACAGAATATGGCAGCGGTGATAAGAAGCCAATCTCTTTAATGCTCTATGCAGAAATAAGCTGGCCTATTCACCTAGCATATGAAGACCGTCAAAAAACAACCTACCAAACACTCATTTATAAGCCCGGGCTTCTTGCTTCTGATCAATTGCCAATTGCCAAAGATATGGTCTGCAAAACAGTGTGGGCGATTGATGACAGTGGTAGTCGCCTCAATTACTATATACTTACAGATGGGTATACCTTTTCAAATAGTGAAGGCGAACTAGAAGAAACGCTAGATGATGTAGAGGCATTCACTTTCACATCGGGTGGTATATATTTAATCGACAATGGAACAGGTAGCAGCATCTTGTACAGAATCGACCTCTCTCTACTCGACCTTGACTCATCTACACCAGTTCCACCAACTCGACTTGGCAGTACAGGATTATCCGGATCTGATAAAATTTCTGCACTTCAATCTATTAATGGTGTACTCTATGGTGTCACACGAACGAGCAAGAAAATATACTCTTTAAGTGAGTCTGATGGCTCAGCTACTTTGGTTAGAACACTGAATGTTAGCGGCAGTTTTACTGCTGGCGGATTAACCACAGGTGCAAACGGTACTGTATATATTGTAAAGTCAAACGCTGACCACAGTGCAATTTATAGCTTTTCACCATTTCCCAATGGCGCCTTAAGCCTCGCTGCAACAATTACTGGATCAAAAAGTGTTGAATCCTTGGCAGCTCACCCAAATGGTATGTTATATGCTGGAGACAGCAGTAAATGGTATGCAATTGACCCTTCAAACAGGGGTGTATCAGTTGTCGTAAATCACAGCTCAACACAAGAGGGTTTTGATTTTTATTACGCCATTGAATCAGTTGATTGTACAGAAGAGGTCGAAGAGGGACTCACTTGTGACTACGAAATCCCAGCGGACAATCAGGCTAATGGTAATGGCGGCTGGGATATCGTCGATGGCGTTCTTATAATATTTGGAGGTCCCTACTCTGACACTTTAAAAATATCAGACTCCGATCCTAACTGGAAAATCGAATTGAAGATAAAAGATGAAAATGATAATGAAACTACAATAGAAGAATATATCGATATGGATTCGGTAACATCCATGTTTATGTGTGGTGGCGATGGGGAAAACACCATGGATTTATCTGCTTTTACTGGCGATGCATACGTTATAGGTGGAAATGATTATGATAATATCTATGGCGGTTATGGCAATGATACGATCCATGCAGGTAATGGAGATGATTATATTCAGGTGAGTGGTGGTGATAATTCTATCTTTGGTGAAGGAGGAGATGATGATATCCAAGGTGGTGATGGAGATGATGTCATTGATGGTGGTGATGGTGATGATGATATCCAAGGTGGCAATGGAGAGAATACAATAATAAATGAGTAAAGTATCGGGTATTGACTTCCATGCCCGACTTTATACAAGTTTGACAATAAATTTCTGGTTTTTAATTACAGATCGATCTGCACCCCGTCCTAGTTCTGGAGTGTTCAGAGTTTAGTCGTTATCTCACAACAATGATAAAGATCCTTCTCATTCATGATTTTTTAATCCCTCATTGATTTGTCTTGTTCATTTATTAAAAAACCAAATTTTATATTAAAAAAGGATTTTTTTAATATAAAAGAAAGTAATAGTAATCTATAAATATTATTAATTCGGTAGCCACGCGCTGCCATCGTTGGAGAATTTAGTGTTAGTTACAGTTATCGGCCGCGGCCACGGCGGCACAAGAGCCATGTCCCATACACTTAGCGATAGTGGTGTTTTTATGGGAGACCCGTTAAATGAATCCGGTGATTTATTGCCGCCAAGACCAATGTATGATGCTTGCCGGGTATTAGGCAAACATGTGATCTATAAGGGCAACTATGAATGGGATTTTTCCAAAGTATTGGATATGGAGCCTGAACAGGAATTTGTAGATCTGATAAATCAATATCTTCAAAGTGTGATGAGTAACCAAAGCGAAAATCGTGGCTGGAAATTACCGGAAACAACACTGGCTTTTCCGTGGATCATTAAGCTATTTCCAGAAATCAAATATATCCAGTGGGTGAGGGATCCGCGGGATTCAATTCTTAAAGGTCACCCTACCGATGATCTTGGAAGATTTAATATTGATTATGATAAGACAGACAACATTAGACTCAGTAGAGCCATAAGTTGGAAATACCAGATGGAAATCATCAAAGCAACACCAAAGCCGGATAACTGGATTACGGTTCGCTTTGAAGATTTTGTTCTGGAGCAGGATGCAACTTTGAGCCGATTAAATGATTACCTGGGAATGGATCTGGCAAAAATTGAGGTACGGCCCAAATCTGTTGGTCGCTGGAAAACGGATACGGAAGAGCACGATTTCGACTTTTTTCAGGATGAATTAAAAGAGCATAGCTATAAATAAGATCCCCCACCTAAAAACCGCATTCTTTTTAGAATCCGGCTTTTCATTCGCTTGATGATCCATTAAGTTAGGGTTTTAATAAAAGAAAAGGAATTGAAGATGTCAAAATTAAGATTTGGAATATTGGGTTGTGGTGGAATGGCTGGTGGGCATGCGCGTTTTTTATCAGAAAGGGAAGGTGTTGAACTCGTTGCGCTATCGGATGTAACGGAAGAGATTCTTGACGGATTTATTGAGCGTAACTTGGAAGGAAAAGCAGCACCTGAAAAATATACTGATGCTGCAGAAATGTACGCCAATGAAAATCTCGATGCAGTGGTTATTGTTACGCCACACACAATGCACTTCGATCATGGTGTACAGGCGCTTGATGCAGGTTGCCATGTGTTTATGGAAAAACCAATGGTTACTTCTACCGAGCAGGCCTATAAGTTAAAAGAGAAAGTCGATGAAACTGGCAAGGTCCTGGTGGTCGGTTACAACACACCGTGCAAAGCAAGCTTCGCATATATTCGTGAAGTGATTCGCAACAAAACATTCGGTAATCTGGAACTTGTTACAGGTTTTCTTTCGCAGAACTGGATGAAAGCGACAGCGGGTTCCTGGCGTCAAAAACCTGAACTTTCCGGTGGTGGTCAGGCATATGATAGCGGCGCACATTTGATGAACAGTCTGGTTTGGTCCGTTGAAGAATCCCCTGCAGAAGTTTTTGCGTTTATCGATAATCATGGCACGCCGGTAGATATCAACAGTGTGACAAATATCCGATTTGCCAATGGCGTAATGGCCAGTATCACCGTCAGTGGTAATTGCCCGGGCGGTGGCCGTTTTATGGCATTTATATTTGACGAAGGCCGGATCGAAGTCGATGGCTGGGGCGGCGATTGGATAAAAGTCTATGGTAATGATGGTGAGGAAATTGAAAATCCCGAGCTTGTTGGTGAGGATCAATCACCCGTTGATAATTTCATCGATGCGATAAATGGCGTGGCTGAAGCGCGTACATCACCGACCAATGGTATTCACCAAAGTGAATTGATGGATTCAATCTACAAATCTGCAGAAACTGGCCAGGTCGTTAAAGTATAGCTCTGTCAGTTATTGTTACAGGCATTTGTACTAAGATCAGCCTCAGCTTCATTTTGCCAAAAACCAAAATTGGTGTATACTTGGCGTTCGCTAAAATTATAAGAGATACATGTAAGGACATAATTATTATGGGAAAATCCCTTTTGGATAAAGTTTGGGACGCGCATGCAGTGCGTGAATTACCTAATGGACAAACCCAGCTTTTGATAGGCACACATTTGTTACATGAAGTAACTAGCCCACAGGCCTTTGCCATGATTAAGGAATTGGGCTTGCCGGTCAAATACCCGGAACGCACATTTGCCACCGTCGACCATATCGTACCTACTGAGTCTCAGGTACGACCATTTAAGGATGACCTGGCAGAAGAAATGATGCAGGCATTGGCGGATTCATGCGACGAACACAAGATCAAATTTTTCGACCTTAAGAGTCAGGAACAGGGCGTCATTCACGTGATTGGCCCAGAAAAGGGATTGACGCATCCGGGTATGACGATTGCTTGTGGCGACAGCCATACATCCACTCATGGTGCCATGGGGGCAATTGCTTTTGGTATTGGTACCAGTCAGATTCGCGATGTACTTGCCAGTGGTTGCCTGCAGATGTCGAAACCAAAGCTGCGCAAAATACAAATCGATGGCGACTTACGTCCTGGAGTTTATGCCAAGGATGTTATTCTTACTGTGATTCATCACCTCGGTGTAAAAGGCGGCGTTGGCTATGCCTATGAATACGCTGGTACAACTTTAGAAAACATGAGTATCGAAGAGCGCCTGACGGTTTGTAATATGAGTATCGAAGGCGGTGCGCGTTGTGGTTATATAAACCCGGACCAGACGACTTTTGATTATCTCGAAGGCCTGGACTATTCGCCCTCTGGTGCAGATTTTGATAAGGCAGTTGAATACTGGAAATCGGTTGCCAGTGATGCCGATGCAGTTTATGACGATGTCTTTACTCTAAAAGCCGAAGATATTGAACCGATGGTTACCTGGGGAATTAACCCGGCGCAATCAGTACCTGTGAGTGTAAATATTCCGAGACTGTCTGATGTAGAAGACGATGAGAAAAACTCAATCTCTGAAGCACTTGAGTATATGCAATTTAGCGAAGGCCAATCCATAAAAGGTGCCAAAGTCGATGTGACATTTGTCGGCAGTTGCACAAATGGCCGCATCTCAGATTTGCGCGTCGCAGCAGAAGTTGCCAAGGGCCGCCAGGTTGCCGATGGTGTGAAAGCTTTAATTGTTCCTGGCAGCATACGAGTAGCAAAGCAGGCAGTGGAAGAGGGACTTGATACCATCTTTAAAGAGGCCGGTTTTGAATGGCGCCTGGCAGGATGTTCCATGTGTCTGGCAATGAACCCCGACAAACTACAAGGCGATCAACTCTGTGCATCGTCGAGTAATCGCAACTTTAAAGGCCGCCAGGGCAGTCCCATCGGCCGTACATTATTAAT
>JABSQK010000506.1 GCA_013215875.1 Lentisphaeria bacterium | reverse complement strand
CCAATGAAGCCTGGACCGTTGCCGAAGCGACTCGCAATCTTGACCGCCTCGATGAATATAATATTGACTTTGCAGAACAACCAGTACCTGCGGATCCTATTGAAAATATGCTTGAGTTAAAGCAGCGGACACACGTGCCGCTATCTTCAAATGAAGGCCTCTGGCGCGTATCGGATGCCTGCAATGTAATTAAAAAGCGTGCATGCGATGTTTTATGTTTTAGTCCTTACTGGGTTGGCTCGCTTTCCATATTTAAACATC
The DNA here is from genome assembly GCA_013215875.1 of Lentisphaeria bacterium. GTDB lineage: Bacteria > Verrucomicrobiota > Lentisphaeria > JABSQK01 > JABSQK01 > JABSQK01. The sequence continues at coordinate 4,279 of JABSQK010000506.1, read as the reverse complement.
TCAGCACCATGGCTGCCATCGAAGGATTAACTGTCTGTAAACACACCCATGGCGAATTGGGCATTGCCGCTGCTGCGTCGCATCAAGTACTCTTAACATTGCCAAAGATTGTCGATGGGCATCAGCATACCGCCAGTATTATGGAAGACGATCTTGTCGCCTTACCGATTGTGGATTCACCTGACTGGGGTGTTCCCGAAGGTACTGGACTATGCATAAATGTAGATGAAGAAAAAGTTTTAAACTACCATGAGCATTATAAGGAACATGGACAATATCTTCCTTACGATCTCGAAAAAATCAAAAAAGAAGGGATGCCTTAAATGGATTGTATTTCCGATATGAAACTTGAATGCGGCGAAGGCCCACTGTGGGATAGCGCGGCGCAATGCCTCTACTGGACCGATGCTGTAGCAAAAGCAATTTATGTATACGACAGAGAAACAGAAACTGTTAAAACACACTACGACCAATTTCAGGCTGGTGGGATCACGCTGCACGAAGAAGGTGGATTAATTCTTGGCGGTGGCGAAGGGTTTGCCCATCTGCAATCCGATGGCACTCTGCGTCTTATTCCACACGACTGTGATGGCATTAAGGTGGATAAGATAAATGATATCATCGCCGATCCGCGTGGCCGCATTTTTTGTGGGCAGGAAGCTTATGATGATGATGGTTACGAACCCGGCTATATGTTTCGAATCGATCCCGATGGTACTGCACGTGTTATTGAAGAAGGTATTGCCGTATCAAATGGCTTGGGTTTTTCTCCCGACCTTAAAACGCTTTACGCCATCGATAGTATTCCCAGAAATATCTATGCCTATGATTATGATATTGAAACCGGCGACATCAGTAATCGGCGCATCCTTTCTACCTTTGCCCAGGAAGATGGTTTGCCAGATGGTATGACTGTGGATAGTGACGGATTTCTGTGGGTTGCGCACTGGTTTGGTTCTGCTGTTTCCCGATTAGATCCCGATGGCAAACTTGAACGGCGAATTGACACACCGTACGCACAGACCTCATCCGTAATGTTTGGCGGTGCTGATCTCAGCGAACTTTATATAACAAGTGCCGGCCTTCTTTGGGAAAGCCCTGTAGCTCCACTCGGTTTCGACTACGGACCAGAGCGCGGTGGACCAACCCTCAGACTGCAAACTGACTTCACAGGGAAAGAAGAATTTAAAGCAAAGATCTAATTTATCTTAGATTAAGATACTCTTTTTAAATCACTTAGAAAATACAATTAATACTGCGGGGTGAAAAATGAGAAACGTCCTTCTATTAGTATGCATTCCTTTTTTCTTTAGCTGCGTGAGTCATTCCGTAAGTTCCATAGAAGAACCTGCTAAGCAACTTGAATCAGAGGAAGATGAAATCGATTTATTATATTTTTCAAAGGATGAAAAATATTCAAAAAAAGAACTGATTGCAGAAACTCTATACATGAAAGGTATTGCCCATAGAAAATTGGGAGAGAATGAAAATGCCTGGGTTTGCTGGGACACTGTTGCCTGGGAATTTCCCAGTAGTAAATGGGGTCGCCTTTCAAGACTTAAATTGGCAAAAATTGATCAAAAAAAGTTAGATAAAATAAAGCTGGATAAAATTAAACCATTAAATTTATTACACAAGGAGGGTTCAACTCAAAGTGAATTTTCTCCTGAAGCTCTATATTGGCTGGGTGTTTCCTATCAAAAATTAGGAGATAATGAAAATGCATGGCGGACTTGGAAAAAACTGACCTTGGACTATCACGGTAAATGGACACTCTATGCTAGAAGGCGGTTAATTGAGGCTGAATCAAAAGCCAAAGAGACTGAATAAACAAACTGTCTATATACCTTTTGCGAAAACTCACTTCCTGGCCTGTATTCTCTGATACGACAACAACTCTTGTTCACCATCCAGTAATATATCATAGCTTTTATTCATCGCTTCCTTACCAAAGATATCCTGTACCGTTTCATCCATAAATTTCTTATCTGAACTAATAATGTAACCCTTAGTCCAGTAATCCACCTGGCAGTTTCCATGTATCTCTAGCACCTTGGGTTTACTGGCCTTACGTTTATCACACTCATCTTTGTAGGCTTGTGGTACCCAATCCGTCTCGCTATGTTCCCATGCAGAAATAGTTGGATTCTCATAACTCATCGTTCGTTCCATATCCAGCCTGAATGCATCCATTACCTGGGCTATATTCCATCTCGGTTTGTTTAGAGCTGTACGTATTGCCTTATGAAAGTAATCCGAGAAGGTCAGCGATTTCTTTTGTTGCCATTGTCCCCAGCTACTAAACTCATAGTCTGCTGGGCTCTTGCTTATTTCAGCTCGCACTGGATTGAGTGCGACATATTTAGAGCATTTCCACAGCGCATCTTTTTCATCGAGTATCACACTTTTGAAGCGTCCATCCCAAAGGGGACCGAATCGATCATGTCGTTTATTGTACCATGTGGTAAATGCTTGTTGCAGTGCCTTCATAAATTCCGACATATCCCGCATCCGTTCCCTGCTATGATCAATGTCCATAAGCATGTAGGGCAGGGTATCGGTATCCCCTTTGTATTCGAGCCTCTTAGTACGATTCATACCTTTGTAGTAGTCATTATGTCGTTTAGTTGCAGCCGGGCGTGATAACAATTCACATTTCTGTTTAAATATGATATGATAATGATTACTCATTATACAGTACGAAGATATTTCCACATTGAAGTATCCGGTAAGTTTCGTCATCAGGTTCACAAAGTATTTTTTATCTTCCGCATCGAATACATCCTTTCTATCTGATCGCCGCCGAAACAAACGATTCATCGTATGATAAAACGTATCCTTATTATGCACCTTAAGCCGTGCTTTCCGCATATGTTCCTCCATTTTCTCATACAATAACTCATATTAACAACCTGTCAATATACAGAGGCCGTCCCTGTACTTAAAATTAACTAATTAATATTCAGCCGATGACACTATTTTGATTAATTCCCGTTTATCAGCTCATTGAATGTTGAAAGATGGCGGTTTTACTTTATTTTTAGGGCAGGAGAAATAGATGTCGGATAAAGATAGAGATGTAGACGTTCAGGTAAAAGAACGAGTAAAAACGAAGCGACCACCGATGTATAAAGTGATGATTCACAATGATGACTATACACCGATGGACTTTGTTGTGATGGTACTGACGAACATTTTTGCCAAGAGTGAATCTGAGGCAGTACAGATAATGCTGAATGTACATAACCAGGGTGCTGGACTGGCTGGCATCTATCCGCGCGAACTGGCAGAAATGAAAGTCCATAATGTGGAAGAAATTGCACGTCAATTACAGCATCCACTGAGATGTAGTATGCAGCAGGAGTGATAATATTTGAGCCCAAAGCTTGTTATTATATCTGAAATTACCTATAGTTACATAGAAGAGGGATTGGTGAAAAAATATGAGTGATAGACCAATATTAAGTAGAGAAGTGAAGGATGCTTTTCAAGCAGCATTCCAGGCAGCGGTTGATTACAACCATGAACATGTTGTCCTGGAACATTTACTCTATTCCCTGATTCGTGATGAAGAATCCGAAAATGCCCTCACTGCTTGTGGTTGCGATATAAAAGAACTTCGTAAGCAACTGGAAGACTACTTTACAGATGCGCTGGAACGTATGCCCGAGGAAGTGGAACCTATCGAAACACTCGCTTTCCAACGGGTCATTCAACGCGCTCTAAATCACGTGCTCAGTTGCAATAAACTGGTGCTGGAAACAACAGACTTACTCATCGCTCTCTATGAAGAGCAAGACTCCAATGCTGTGTTCTTTCTTGAAAGCCAGGGCATCAGCCGCTTCGATCTCGTGCGTTACGTTTCGCACAATGAAGACTTCTCTGTGGAGATTGATCTTCTGGAAGATGACGATGATGACGATGACGACGATGATGAAATCTGGGACGATCCATTCAGCGCCGACGATATGTACGAAGAGGATGATGAAGAAGCCAAGCTGCGTCGCGAAAAGAAAAAGAAAATGCGCGCTGAACAATCTTTGGAAAGCTTTACCGTAAATTTAACCCGTTTGGCCGAAGAAGGTAAGATCGATAAAATTATCGGTCGCAAACTTGAGCTTCGCCGTGTCATGCGCACGCTTTGCCGCCGCCGTAAGAACAATCCATTATTGGTGGGTGAACCTGGCGTAGGTAAAACGGCAATTGCCGAAGGCCTCGCACTTATGATCTTTGAGGAAAAGGTTCCTGAAAAATTGAGAAATGCGGAAATTTATGCATT
>JABSQK010000505.1 GCA_013215875.1 Lentisphaeria bacterium | reverse complement strand
TCGCCTAAGTCCATTCCAATTGTCCATTCCTGTGTTACTGTAGTCATTGCTGAGCTCCTGTATTTGGCACTTCGAGTGCGTTGTTGTTGACTGCTAATGTAGCACATCGTAGGAGCTCAGCATTCTCATACTATCTAATACGTACTAAGCTGTAAGATTAGAAGTATGTAAGCATCTTTAAGCATGTAAGCATCTGTAAGCACCAGCTCGGCATTAAGCTTTCAATATGCAATAAGCAACAATCAATATTCAGCAGCCAAAGGCAAAACGAACGAGCGCATTTAGCAATGTCCCGATGGCGCAGTGAGATCGGATACATGGCCGACCTTTCACAATCTGTGGGACGGGTCTCTGGCCTACGGCTATTACCCCGGCCTGGATGTCATTTGATTCAAAGACAAGTTGCACTAGATTTAGAACATGTCAAAAATCAAATTTCCTATCAGTAAGCAAAAACAAATAACTGCATTTAGATTAATGCCGACTTTATTGGCGCTATATCATGACGCATAAAATTACACATTCTAGGCTACAGCAAATAATCAATAGGATATCTTCATGGACGGAATAATTATAAACGTTGACAATTCAACCTTCTTTATGAATCGAACACCTGATGATATGACTCCAGCGGAAGTTGACTCCTATGTAGATAACTACGCACAGGGAAATGTGAAAGAGGTCTTTTGGTGCGTTAATGCCCGAAAGGCTGCCTTCGACAGTTCGGTAATTGAACCAACATGGGCCGGATACGGTGAAACTGATGAAGAAATTATGGAGGCACTTGCCTGTGTAGGGGATAAAAAAAGAGAAGCGATATTTAACAAAATTCGCTGTGCCAGAAAACTATCCAGGAATGGTATTGATGTCTTCGAACGATGGCTACATATATCCAGACAAAAAGGCCTCGGAGCAAGGTTATCTATTCGTATGAATGACGCCCACTTCACCTATCTCGATGAAGGCGCTGTGCATTCTACACTTTGGTTGAAAAAACCTGAACTTAGAAGGACAGATTATTTACGTGAGTCCCAAAACTGGCGCACCTTTGATTATGCCCAGGAAGAGATTCAGAACTACTTCCTTGCATTTATTGACGAGGTATTGGGACGTTATGATCTGGATACCCTTGAACTCGACTGGATGCGCCACAATCTTCACTTTCGACCTGGTTTTGAAGAAGAGGGAATTGATATCTCTAGCTGTTTTATGGAAAAGGCACATGAGCTAGTCATAAAACACCAGAAAAAACGAGACCATAAAATCGAGTTAGCGGTCCGTGTACCAACCCATTACGAAGCCTGCCTCGGCCTTGGTCTCGATCCCATACTTTGGGCACGAAAGCAGTATGTAGACCGCATTTCCCTCACACCACTTTTCCAGAGTTGTGACTCAGATATACCAATTCGCGTCTGGAAAACCCTCTTATCAGGGAGTGATGTAATGCTGGCCGGCTGTCTTGAGGCAAATCTCATGCCCTACCCTGGTGCAGAACGATACCCCAATGCCCTCGCCTCAGTTTTGGGACAAGCCGCTTCTCTGGCACACAAGGGTGCTGACAAACTCTATCTCTTTAACTTTTTCCCTGAGTATCCCAAACATTCAATGATCCAAAAAGATCCAACTGAGTTTCCTCATATTCTCAATCTAACGGGGACCGATGAACCCATTACCGAACCACGGCGACACATCGTCACCTATGCGGATACAGTAGCCTATGGTGAAAAACACTATTCAGTGCTACCTCTTCATCTAGATAAAAAAATTATTGGTAAAATCCGGATACATGTGGGAACCGTTGAACCCAATGCAAATGCTCGGGTCATTCTCGGTTTTAAAAACGCCTCTGAATGTGATGATCTGGAATGGGTTCGCGTCAACGGTAGAATCAGTAAGGAAGTTGCCGACGCAAAGCCCCTCGCTCCAGGACCAACAGAGCACCTATTGACTCTAAGCGTCGAACAATCAGCGCTTCATGATGGATACAATGTGATCGAAGTAAGCTCTAAAAAGTGCGCCACAATCACTTGGGCCGAAATGAGTTTTTCATAAAATTTGCTATGTTATCGGGTACGCCACCTATTTGGATCGATTTGATCTTCCTTCTTGAATTATAAAATGTCTTGCGCATAGGCATTGCCCGCTCGAAAAGCTTCTGCGTAGTCAATACCGCAAGCCGCACCGCGATAAGCAAGCAGCACTTCACGAACTTTTACCGCAGGGTCAACAATTTTTGGATCGTAGGTTTTATTTTGTACGAGTGCCATAAGTTTGCCAATCCATTCGGTGCTTTCTACCCACACATCCGAGACGTCATAGTAGGTATCGGGTTCAAAGCCTTCCGTGTGCCAGGGGCCGTTATCATACTGATAAATGCGAGCGGGGCCGTACCATTTATCCGCAGCTTCTGAGCTGAGTAGTCGATCGCCATGACGTAGGGCAACTTTGCTTAACTGAGAGGCAACTTCATGATCCGAGTGCACATCGCGCGGCCAATGCATAAAGGCAATGTCCGGTAGAATATCGGCAACTGC
>JABSQK010000504.1 GCA_013215875.1 Lentisphaeria bacterium | reverse complement strand
TTTCGTATGCAAAGTTCAAGTTGTCTATTGGCATTAACGTGCTAAATATGGGGGTATGCTTATCAAGATTCTTTTACTTTTCACCATTTTGCCCATAATTGAGCTCAGTTTACTGATTTATATTGGCACTCATAACTGGAAAATAGCCATATTTCATGTGGTTTTTACAGGTATTATTGGGGCTTTTCTGGCTAAAAGAGAGGGTAGAAAAGCCTGGTCAGATGTAAAACAGGCCATGGCACAGGGAAAAATTCCCGGAAATGAGATTGTTGACGCCATGCTGGTTTTAATTGCCGGTACCTTACTCGTTACCCCTGGCATACTTACAGACACCGTTGGATTTTTACTATTGCTACCATCCGCCAGAGTGAGTGTCCGGAAGCGTCTCATAAAGTATTTTAGTGGCAAAATTCAAATGAAAAGCGCCACGAATATCAATGGACAAACTGTTCACAGCTCGCGTGAAGATGACATCATAGATGTCGATGGCGGGACATACAATGAAGAATTACCTTCCGGGAAAGAAGACAGCGATTAATTCTTCAGTTGTTTTGGCCAGGAACATATCCTGGCGTCTTTCTTCAACCATTATAAAAGATGAAATTTCAGATAGGGCCTGCAGATGATTTTTAGGTTGATCCGACGGACTAAGCACCAGGAATATAAAATGTATCTCTTCCTTACTGTGCAGGTCTTTCAGTGGCGTTTCAAGTTTTGCAATCATCACCACTGATTCTGATAGCCCGTCAACATAGAAATGCGGCAGTGCAACACCATAGCCAATCAAGCTTGAGTAATCCTGTTCCTGTTTTAGTAATCGATCCTGAATCATCTTGCTGTCCAGGTCCGGGAAATAGCCCAGTAGCTTTCCGAGCATAGTGTCAAAGAGGTCGTTCAGATTAGTGCTATCTGTTATTAAAATCCATTCCTCTTTTGTGGAAATGCCCATTTCCACATGCACCGGGTTGTAGCTGATGATTTCGCATTCACCGTCCTGTTCAGCAATCCTGGGTGTTATGTCACCATCTTTGCAGTATAATAATACCCGTTCGGTATGTTTCACAGTTGCAAGGTTTACAGACTGTATCTTCAAGGAATTATCCTCTTCGAAATCCAGCGCTTTCATCATGGCTGCATCGATTAAATTCCAAACAGGCAGACCATGATGATCTTCATCTTCTTCATGCCCGTCAGCAGTGACCGCACTTTCCCATCTGTAGAGTCCCGCGGATTCACCATGAAAGCGCTGGCATATTAAGATATTTAAGTCACTATTTTCGGTAATTGCCAAAATATTACCAATACCATAAAGCTCCGGATAATCTTCCATATCCATCTTCAATGCATTTTCATTGAGTGCCGTAAGGCCATTGCGTTTTGCCAGGGCAATATTTCGTACATTGCTGTCAATCAATACGACGTGTTTGCCGCGTTTACTGATAAAGTTGGCCAATTGCCGCCCCAGTTTGTGAGCACCAATAATGAGCCAGCCAGATGGTTGAGGTTCAAGTACACCCAGGGCTTTGCCGACAAGTTTTGCAGTGAAACCCTGAAAAATTACCGTTCCTGCAATGACGGCGTAGGTATATGCTTCAAGTAACTCTGCCTGGGCAATTTTTGCTGGATCCCCGGCCCACTGTTCAGCAAGATTGAGGGAGAATAAGGAGGCCATCGATGCTGCAACAATTCCTCGCGGGGCAATCCAGCTCAAGAAGAGTTTTTCATTCAAACTCAATTTGCTGCCAAATGTAGATACAAAAATATTAATTGGCCGGACAATAAACATAATGATCAATACAATGACCACACCTTTCCAGCCCATGTCAATAAATTTACTTAAATCGAGACTGGCAGCGAGAAGAACAAAGAGCAGCCCAATGAGCAATTCGGTTAATTCGGCCTTATAGACTTTCAGCTTTTTTATTTCAGGAATATCCATATACCCCAGTAAGAGTCCGGCGATGGTCACACTTAAAAGGCCACTTTCATGGGCAACTAAATCACTCACTGAAAAGATGGCAATGGCAAACGCTAAAACAGCAATATTGCGGCTTTCTTCAGGAATCCATTTACGTTTCATCAATTGTGAAAGAATGATGCCGCCAATCACCCCAATCAACCCCCCCCAGAAACCACGGGATAGAAAATCCTGCCATGCATGGATCGTATCGCCGACAGTTAGCTGGTAGCACAATAAGGAAATAAATACTCCGGCAGGATCGA
>JABSQK010000503.1 GCA_013215875.1 Lentisphaeria bacterium | reverse complement strand
TCCTCATTTTTGCTAATATACGATTGCCGGTATTTATCTGAAATTTCCTGTATTTACCAAAAGATACAAATAGAAATAGAGCCGCCATACAGCCTGATATTTTTAAAATTAGTCCGAACTCATCGCTGTGAATTATAGTGTATAAGCTGTCCATCATTCATTAATATAAGATAAGTGTATAAAATACACAAGGACGGTTATTGGAAGAATGACTATAACATTAGCCTCCATCTGAGTAATTCCCTTGGTATGTTTCATAGCAATTTTCTATGTTTTGATCATGATACTAGAAATACCCTGTTCCTTTTTTATAATGTAGACAGGCGATTCCTGGCACAATTTCTGCGTAATTACGGTATAGCAGAGGACTCAGATGAGGACCATTTAGCTTGATCAAAATAACAGGTCGAAGGGGAAAAATGAAAGAACTGATCTATTTTTTTATCCTATTGCAATTTGTACTGTTAATGGCACAGGATGAAGAGAAGATAAATAAGCTTGAATGGGGGAAGCTTGGCGGAACTATTGGAATTTATTATCAAGGCTTTAGTGATAGAGATGATAATGCCGCTAACGAATCCTATACGAATGCATCGCTTAAATTAAAATATGAGAAGTCCTGGGATAAACTGAATTTTGTAGTCACAGGCATATTTAGCCATGAGTTAGCAGATAATGACGGTGCATATGACAGTGAATTTGAGCATAGCGATCCTGTCTTGGTCGAATCGTATTTGAAATATTCCTTGGATAATTCATATGTTCTTGTGGGGCGAAGAAAAATAAAATCCCTCATGTTGAAGGATTATTTCGAAGGGGCCTTTGTTCATTCTGAACAATTCGAAAATTTAATAATTGATGCTGCGTGGGTCCAGCGTACGGCAGATGTCGATGAAGATGAATTGGCAGACTGGGAACGATTTCGTGATGGTGACGGAGACGAAGACCACGACTTTGGTACTGAAATATCTTACAAAATAAATGATTTAAATGCCACAGGGGTATTTTTTAGTGCATCGGAATATGACAACTATGGGGTAAACCTGGACTACAAGCTAAGTAATGCAAGCAGTATACTGTTTGAATATTACGCAAGCAATGATGATGTGGGTAATGATGCAGAAATATTGCACCTTGAAGCCACGCATAAAATAAATGACTATAAAATAAAATTTGGTTATATAGAAACTGACGAGGATGGCGGGGAGGGCAGTTTGACTAACGACCCGTGGGACCCATTTGAAGAAAGTCCGGTAAGTGATCCTGATGTAAAATCACTCTATATGTCTATTGTAGCAAAGGTAAATGCAGTATTGAAACTTAAATTATTTCATGGGCAATGTGAGTTAGATAGTGCAAATGCAGATACACAAGAAACCTTTATTGAAAGCGAGTATAAAATTACTGATGCATTAAAAATGGAAGCATTATTGATACACCTTGAAAGTTCCGATCTGGATGAAGGCTTCAATAAATACATGATGTTTCTTTCATATGACTTTTGATGAAACAAAAATAAGGAGAATTGAATGAAAACATATCTATTAAGCCTCATGTCTGTAGTGTTACTATTCAGTTGTAGCAAGAAAACAGACTCTAAAACTGAAATAAAAAATGAACCGTCTCCGGTAAATCTGCAGACGAAGAAAGAGCCACTTAAAACAAACATCTTCCTTTTTGCAACAGTGGGCGAAGACCGTCTCGATGAAACACGTAATCTGGCCATATTAACGAACTACCTCAATACACATATTAGCGATAAATCCATTTCGTTCGAACCCTATGTGGTGGAAGATGTCGACACCTTGAAAGCCGAATTAAAAAGCGGCAAAATACATTTCTATCTGGACAGTCCTTTTACCATTTATAAGGTATCAAATGAAATTCCATTGTCTGTAATAGCCCGGCGCTGGAAGAAAGGAGTCGCGGAATATCACTCCCTTATTTTTTCTTTAAAAGACAGCGGGATAAATAGTCTGGAGGATTTGAAAGGAAAAAAAGTTGGTTTCGAAAATGAATTTTCAACCTCATCTCATTTGCTGCCAAAATCCTATATTCTTCAACAGGGATTAACAATCATTCACGCAAACAGGGTAAATGTAAAGACGACTGCAGATGTGATTGGTTCTGTATTCACTGGAGACGATGAAAATACGGTGCTTTGGGTACAGAGAAAACTAATTAGTGCAGGCGCAATGAATAACCTTGCTTATGATAAATTAATCAGTGATAAATCAAACTTTCAAATAATCGCAAAAACAAAGGATGTACCCCGGCATTTAATCGCTGTTACAGACCAGGTGGATAAAAAAATAATTAAAGAAATGCAAAAGATTCTTTTCTCAATGGAAAACAGCCCTGAAGGGAAAGACGTACTCTTAAAATTTGAAAAAACCAAACGATTTGATTTACTTAAAAACGAAGTAGAAGTTCGTGCGAAAATTCTTGCCCAACTAAAAATACTCGAAAAATAAGGATCATTATACAATGAGCATACGCCTGCGTCTCATACTCAGTATGTCATTGCTAAGTATCTGTGTAGTTGCTTCTCTGTCGTATTATCTAATTGAAAGCCAGACGAAAAATCTGCGCGAGATGACGATACAGGAAGCATCTATACAGATAAATGGTATGGTGCTGGATATGGAAGAAGACATTTATTCGTTACGGGTAAAAGGGATTCGTAAATCCCTTTTACGAATCAAACGTGACAGTGAAGTTGATGAGACATTTGTGCTTGATGCCAATGGGCTCATTCTCTCTGACGGCACCTTGAAAAACCCCTTATCAAATAAAGCATTTCAACGTATAGATCTGAGTCCAATTCAAGGAGAAGCTATACTTACTCTTGTTAAAGATGATTCACTTTACAGTGCCAGGGCTGTGGAATTATACGCAGGGCATGTCGTCGGTTATATTGTGATACGGCGTGATCTTGCTGGCGAGCATAAAAGACAAAAGGCCCTATTGAATAAGTCCCTTATTCTGGCATTAGGGATGCTTCTTTTTTCGATCATCTTTGCGATTATCACCGCTCGTATTCTTGTCAGACCCATTCTTGAATTAAGTAAAACTGCAAATGAAATAAGCAATGGGAATCGTGAAATCCGGGTTTCTATCCCTGAGCATAAAGACGAAATCGGAAAGCTGGCGAACGCATTTAATTATATGCTCGATAGTTTATCAGATTCGACAGTATCTAAATCATTTCTAGATAATATTCTTAATTCGATGGAAGATTCGCTCTTTATTTTAGATCTGAGTTATCAGATTCAAAGTATTAATCAGGCAGTTACAAATAATTTAGGTTATGAAATTGAGGATCTTCAAGACAAAGACTGGTCATTTATTTTAGTTGATTATAGTACGGCTGATTTTATCGCACTTATAGGGAGGCACAATCAGCCGGCTATTCACCTGAAATGCAAAGATGGCGGAAATAAAGTTGTAACAATATCCCTCGCTTCAATGACAAATGACGAAGGCATAGTAAATGGCTATGTTTGCTTGTGCACAGATATCGCTGAGTTGGTAAAAATACGCGAAGATCTTATTTGGAAGAACAGTGAACTGGAAGATCTGGCAGAAAAAGCGAAGGCGGCAAGTTTGGCCAAAAGTAGTTTCCTGGCCAATATGAGTCATGAAATACGCACCCCAATGAATGGAGTGATTGGCTTAAGTGAACTGATGATGGATACAGAATTGGATGATCATCAAACAGAACTATTGCGAAAAATACGCAGTTCGGGCAATAGTCTGCTGACAATTATAAATGATATTCTCGACTTTTCTAAAATCGAAGCAGGAAAAATGGATCTCGATCCAATTGCCTGCAATGTAAGGGATTTGATTTATGAGGTGAAAGATACTCTTGAGTCCCAGGCACTGGATAAGGGGCTGGATTTTGCTATTGAGTACCAGGAAACTTCTCCGCAACATTTCATTCTCGACCCGGTGCGATTTCGTCAAATCGTGCTTAATCTTTCTGGAAATGCTGTCAAGTTCACCAATGCAGGGGGCGTAAAAGTTTCGGTTCATTGCGAACAGATCAAGGATGATGATTATCAGATACATGTGGAAGTTATGGATACCGGGATTGGCCTGTCACATACACAGGTAAATAACTTATTCCAGGAATTTACCCAGGCAGATGCATCTACAAACCGCAAATTTGGCGGCACTGGACTCGGACTGACAATTACCAAACGCCTGGTGGGATTAATGG
>JABSQK010000502.1 GCA_013215875.1 Lentisphaeria bacterium | reverse complement strand
TAATCCCTCGTCACAGAGACGAATCCCGCAGGCTGCGAGGATAGTGTTTACCTTTTCTTCCAGTTCTCCGGTTTGGATCATGGCTGAAATTTCTGCTTCTTTTTCCCCATTTCGGATGATGCTCTTTGAAGCGCGCTTACCAAATAAGAGTTGTACAGCATCTATAATTATCGATTTTCCGGCACCCGTTTCACCCGTAAGAACACTAAGTCCATCTTCAAAGTCTAGGTCGAGTTTATCAATCAGCGCCAAATTTGTGATTCTCAGGTTAAGTAACATAGCATCCCTTTATTAGTCATATTTATTGTAATATATATTAGTATAAATGGATGTAAATAGCAAAAGCATTAAAAATACTAATAAATATTAGATAATATAATAAATGAGCCTGAAAATAGAAAATAAAAATAGAAAGAGGCTAATTTATTTCTATATTCAAAGCTAAAATTACATAGCCTGTCCCTGTTATTTGAATTTATGCTTGTCAGTGAATTAAACAAATTTGGTGAATTAAAATCAATTAAAGAGTGGTCTTCTAAGCGTTGCTTTCTGAGAGAAATACGCGTGCTGGGCTGGCTTCGGCATCTTCGAGTCGCAGGGGCGAGGCGAAGATCTCGTATGACCCGGGGACGATATCGGTAAGGTTAAGTCCTTCAACAATGATACAGGATGTACCTAGAAAGATCTGATGCAATTCGTAGCCTGTGGGCGGCGAATCATCGACGCTCAGTCTATCTGTACCGATCATCACTAAACCCGAATCAACCAGCAACTGCGCGGCTGCGGGTGACATGAGCGCCGTATGATCAGGGTACTCATCACTGGCCGCGGAATGGCGTGTGCGGATCAGTAAACGTTCTACACCACGAAGTTCTTCGGCCTGGGTTTGATCCAGTTGCTCGCAGCCCATTTCTTCCAGATCGATCACACGACAAGGTCCAGCTAATATATCGGGCGAGATCTGATCGATCGATGTGCCGCCATCTATGAAGTGAAGTGGGGCATCGATATGTGTGCCACTGTGAGCATTCATGGACCATTTTGATACATTACAGTGATGGCCATCGGCGATACTTTTTTCCCAGCTGTGTTCTGGGGCTTGCCGTCCCGGCCAGCACAAGACATTGTCTCCCAGCGGTCGGGTGATATCGATCCACTTGCTCATTTCATCACATCAGGGTTTGCCACGAACTCAGGGGTCTTGCCGTTCAGGACATCGAGCACACCTTGTGCAGAGCCATTGGCCATGCGATCCATCGACTCATGGCTCGACGATGAAATATGAGGCGTCAAAAGAAGATTGGGTGCCGCGCACAAGGGATGATCAGCAGGAACGGGTTCTTCTTCGAAAACATCAATAGCCGCTCCGGCGATCCGTTCCTCTTCAAGCGCACGGATCAGGGCGCTCTCATCAACCACTGCGCCGCGGGAAGTATTGATGATTCTGCAGCCCGGTTTGAGCATGGCGATGCGTTCGTCGTCGATCAGGTGTTCAGTTTCCGGACTTAGGGCGACATGCAGGGTTAGAAAATCGACCCTGCCAAAAAGATCATTCAGTGTGCTGACAATTTCTGCGGGGCCCTCATAGCTTTCTGTATTAAGGTAGGGGTCGTAGCCGCATACTTTCATGTTCAGGCCCGCGGAAGCAATCTCTGCTACACGGCTGCCAATACGGCCTAAGCCAACGACGCCCAATGTTTTTTCAGAAAGCTCGACACCAGTAAACTGGTTGCGGTCTGCGAAACGCCCATCACGTAATGCGACGGATGACGGAACAATATTGCGGGCAAGTGCCATCATCAAGCCGATGGCGTGTTCGGCGACGGCGTTTGAATTTGCCGTGGGTGTAAAAACAACCGGGATGCCGCGAGCGGTAGCGGCCTGGCAGTCAATGTTGTCTACACCGACGCCGTGTTTGCCAATCACTTTCAAGTCGGGACATTTCTCTAAATCTTCGGCGCTTATTTTGAAAAGGCGTACGATAACTGCGTTTGATCCATATAAAATTTCCTTCTGCTCGGCATCGGATAATTCCTGGCCATCCACCCATGGTGCAATGCAGTCGCAGGATTCCTGTAATAATTTCATGCCGCATTCGGCGATGGGCTCGGGAATAAATACGCGTGGTTTCATAAGGCTCCTGTATCTCTTAGATCGTTTAACTGACGGACTATTTGTGCATCCCTGCGCGCCACGAGTTCAGATGCATCGCGGGTGCTCCAGTCGTAAAAACCTTTGCCGCTTTTGATGCCCAATTGGTTTTTCTCAATCCTGTCATGGATCTCCGGCTGTGTCTGTTTTTCATCGGAGAGGGACTCAAGTAAATAGTCATGAATGGTTTTGACCAAGTCGAGACCCACAAGATCCATGTTCTCCAGTGGTCCCATGACGGGCATGCGGAGAGCGAAAGTTAGTCGTGCAACCTTATCGATATCTTCGGGTTCGGCGATTCCTTCCTGCACCATATAAATCGCCTCGCGCCAGAGCGCGTGCAGTAGACGATTGCCGATGAAGCCTGGTACATCGCGATTGACTCGCACCGGAACTTTGCCAATTGACTCTACGATTTCACAAACGCAATCCATTACATCGTCTGGTGTGTCTTCACTGCGGATCACTTCAACAAGTGGCATGAGATGCGGCGGGTTCCAAAAATGTGTTCCGGCTAGCAAGTTCTTGCAGTTGCTGCGTCGTCCCAGTTCGGTGATGCTGAGCCCGCTCGTGGTGGTAATGAAAACAGCACCGCGTTTGCTGCACTGTTCCAGGGCCAGGAATAATTCAACTTTTTGATCCATGTCTTCAGCAATGCAATCCATCACCAGGTCTGCTTCTTCATCGAGACATGCCAGCTCAGTTTCGAAACGAATCTGTCCACCTTCTTTTGGCTTTGGTCCGACATGTTCGTCCATCCAGGTATTGAGATTTGCGACAGTTTCCTTTACCGATTCCAACTTATCTACATTACGGGCCCAGAGCAGAACTTCGTAGCCACTGCGCTGAAAGGCGACTGCGGCGGCGGCTCCCATCTGGCCAATGCCACAGATCCCGATTTTATGAATGCTCTCGGATGATACCATGTTTATGCGTCTCGTTTTGGTGGGGCAGAACCGACGCCTTCGAGGCCACCGCTGACCCTGACGATTTCACCTGTTATCCAGGAAGAGCGTGGATGACAAAGAGTTACGACGCTCCAGGCAATATCCTCGGGTTCGCCCCAGCGTCCGAGCGGGATCGCCTTCGTTATCCGTTCAATCATTTCGTCTTCGTTGATGCCCAGTGCATCGCATCGTTGTGACATGACTTGTTTATTGAAATCCGTGTAGACAGGACCGGGACATACGGCATTAACCCGAACGCCGTATGCTGCTAGTTCAAGGGCGAGTGAACGCGTCAGACTGATCACTGCGGCTTTCGCAGCATTGTAAGCGGCGACGAGGGGAGCGGGGTTTTGTCCATTAATAGATGAAATATTAACGATGCATCCGGACTCTTGTTGTTCCATAATTCTTGCGGCGGCGCGGCAGCATTTGAATGTGCCATATAAGTTGACGTTCATAACTTTTTCCCATTCTTCGTCACTCAACTCAACACTGGGCGTAACCGTTTGCCCCAGGCCTGCGTTGTTCACTAGGATGTCGATGCTACCATGCGTCGCATTCACCTGCTTAAAAAATTCGTCAACCACCTCCGTGTCGGTTACATCGAGGTATCCGGAGCTGACCGTCATGCCCTTTGCTGACAGTGCTTCGGCAGCGGCAGTAGCAACATCGACTTGCAAATCACCGATGATTACAGTGGCACCCATTTCCGCGAGTGCTTCGACAAAACCGAGGCCGAGGCCCTGGGCTGCTCCTGTTACGACAGCGACTTGTCCTTCGAATGGTTTTGAGTCGCTCATGATTTCACGTCTTTAAGGAATTGGATTGAGCCATTCGTCATAAATTTTAATGCATGTGTGGCAATGTAGAGAGCGCCAAGATCGATGAAGTGTTT
>JABSQK010000501.1 GCA_013215875.1 Lentisphaeria bacterium | reverse complement strand
ATCCCAAGTTTTGTATTCCAAAGCCATATTTACCAGCATTTCCCAAAGATGGAATGATGATTCCGTGTTTTCTGCTGTCAGAATTAGGTAAAAAAGCAAAAGGAGCCGCTAAAGGCAATGGAATTTTGAATAGCTTCATATATACAGGTCCTGTAACAATTCTTTTCTCAGGAACAATAATAGCTTTCGTTAATTTAAAGTGATAATGTGGTGTGTCAGCATCACAGGTTGTAAATTTTCCATCACGTAAATGAATTTCTTCATTCGGATGGATTTTTGATTCCGCCATATGGATATAGCCACCGCCTTGTTGGGATCGAACCTCTTTAATATATCCCTTTTTTGTATTAAAGTTATACTTAATGTAATCGCATTTACTTTCCTCTCCAGCAGATGTGAAAACTGGTTTTCCGACTGGATTCCCTAAACTATCTAAAGAGAAGGTTGCAATCACTTCATTTGTAGTTAAATTGATTTCAATAATATCCGCAGTTACCAAAATATCTTCGAATTCAACAATTGCTTCTCCGTAAAGTTTTACTGTTTGTTTTGGAATATTGGCTACAATAGAATCCTTGGCTTCATATTTTACAAGTGAGTTTAATCCTCCTTGAGAATATCCCGAACTAAAGAAGAAACAGGCTATTATCAACAAATTAAAATGGATAACTAACGATATGTTGAAGGCTTTACGCAACTTTTGGTCTTAACTTTGTTATATAGATATAAGATTTCGACAAATCTATAATTTTTAAAAGAGATGAGGACAAAGCATTATAACAAATCGAGCAAGATAATATTGTGTTTTTTATTTATTTTTTCTTTGACTGTTCATGCTGAAGAAGATAACGCTATTGGTGGCTTGCGATGCGTGGTAATAGACCCGGGTCATGGAGGTAAGGATCCTGGCTGTCATGGTGCAACATCTAAAGAAAAGGATGTGACTTTAGCCATTGGATTGAAGTTGGGCGAGTTTATTGAGGAGAAGTATTCAGAAATTAATGTGATTTATACGAGAAAAACGGATATTTTTATTGAACTAGATGAACGTGCTCAAATAGCAAACCGTAATCAAGCGGATTTATTTATTTGTATTCATGCAAATGCAGGACCGTCTGCTGCTTATGGTGTAGAAACCTATGTTTTGGGATTACATCGAACAGATTCACAAAGAAAAATTGCAGAAAGAGAAAATTCAGCCATTGAATTTGAAGATGATGGAGGTGAGAAGTATGAAGTATTATCTGCCGATGCTATTATTGCAAGACAATTGCAATTAAGTGTGTTTTTAGATCACAGTATTATGTTTGCTTCAAAATTGCAAGAGCAGTTTGTTGAAATTGGACGACATGATAGAGGTGTAAGACAAGCAGGTTTTCTGGTTCTTTATAAAACGACTATGCCTAGTGTTCTTATAGAAACAGGGTTTTTAAGTAATAAAGAGGAAGAGAAATTCTTAGCGGATCCAGATAATCAAACACAAATGGCCCAGTCTATGTTTGCTGCTTTTGAAGAGTATAAAGAATACTATGACGCAGCAGATCAGTCTGTTTATTCAGGAAATGCTTACAATATGGATCGTTTTGGAGTTCGAGAAGATGAAATAGATCAGAATGAAATAATTTATAGAGTTCAAATTGAAACTTCAAGTACTGAAATTTCAACTGATGATGCTCAATTTAAGAACATGCCAGTTTGGATGTATGAGAACAATGGCTTGTTTAAGTATACGGTTGGAGCCTTTAAAGATGCAGGCTCTGCGAACGATTTAAAGAAAGAAATGAGAGCCGATGGGTACGCACATGCGTTTGTAGTTACGTTTAAAGGAGGTAAAAGAGTTTTCTT
>JABSQK010000500.1 GCA_013215875.1 Lentisphaeria bacterium | reverse complement strand
CTGCAAACCAGATCTTAATTTCGCGTTCGGCATCCTCTGCATGTGCAGATGCGTGGATGAGATTGTAAAGCGGGTCATCGCCACCCTTGATCATTACCTGGTGAGCAAAGTCGCCGCGAATGGTTCCGGGCAATGCTTCGGCAGGTTCCGTTGCGCCAACCATAGAGCGAATTTTTGAGATGCATCCGAGGCCACCAAAGACGACCACAAGAACCGGGCCAGAACAGATATAGTCGACGACCATGGAAAAGAAGGGTTTATCTTTGTGCTCGTCATAATGACTCTCCGCTTGGGCACGGTCGGCATTTTGAAGATTCAATGCATGGATTTTTATTCCTGCATCTTCAAAGCGTTGCAAAATGCGTCCGGTTAATTGACGCTGTACAGCGTCCGGCTTAAATATGATTAATGATTTTTCGTACATCTTTATCTCCTGTTAATTAGTCCTTAAGGGACTGGAAAATGTTTTGTTAATTCTCTTACTTCTTGAGCGACGATGCTTTTTACATCCTCGTCATCAATGTCACTGATCACCCGGTAAATCCATTCGGCGATCTTATCCATTTCTGGTTCTTGCATACCGCGTGTGGTAACAGATGGAGTTCCGATGCGGATACCGCTGGTGACCATTGGCTTTTCTGTGTCAAATGGAATGAGGTTTTTGTTGGTCGTGATACCTGCTTCATCCAATGCATTTTGAGCTGCTTTACCAGTGGTATTTAATGGCCGCAGATCGACCAGCATTAAGTGATTGTCAGTACCGCCAGAGACAATACGGAAACCGTAGTTTTCCAATTGAGATGCAAGGCGAGTGGAATTGCGAATCACCTGTTTGCAATAGTCTTCAAACTCAGGTTGCATGGCTTCAAGAAAGCAGATTGCCTTTGCCGCAATGATATGCATGAGTGGACCACCCTGGATGCCCGGGAAGATTTTGGAATTTATCTTTTTGATAAACTCCTGTTTCGAAAGGATTAATCCGGAGCGCGGTCCGCGCAGAGTTTTATGTGTGGTAGATGTAACGATGTCCGCATAGGGCACTGGACTTGGGTGCAAGCCAGTCGCAACCAATCCGGCAATATGCGCCATATCGACCATAAGGTAGCAGCCCGCCTTATCGGCAATCTCGCGCAGGCGCGGAAAATCGATGATGCGCGGATATGCACTGGCACCGGCAAGAAGCAATTGCGGTTTGTGCTCCATACAAAGCGATTCGATTTCATCGTAGTCGATGGTTTCAGACTCTTTCGTTACTCCGTAGGGCACAATATTATAAAGCTGCCCGCTAAAATTGAGCTTCATTCCGTGGGTCAAATGACCGCCATGATCCAGAGACATGGCAACGACCGTGTCACCGGGCTCGATCAAGGCAAAGTAGGCTGCCATGTTTGCTTGGCTACCTGAATGCGCTTGTACGTTTGCCGCTTCTGCGCCAAAAAGTTGGCAGGCCCGTTCAATGGCAATGCGTTCCACTTCGTCGACATATTCGCAACCGCCATAATAGCGTTTCTTCGGATAGCCCTCGGCATATTTATTGGTCAGGTAACTTCCAGCCGCTTCACGAACAGCTTTCGATACCATGTTTTCAGAGGCGATTAATTCGATGATCTCCGACTGGCGTTCTTTCTCATGGTCGATCCAGCCGGCAATTTCGGGATCCGATTCCCAGATAGCAGGAACTTCATCGAGGCTGTTTTGCTCTATTTTGTCGAGGCGGCGGGTATGTCGCTCTTCCTTACTGTAGGGCGTTTTAAGCCAGGTATCTGAAATTTCAAAAATGTCGGCATCGGTGAGATTATCGCCACCGATGACAAGTACATTTGACGCATTGTGACTGCGGCTGATAGTGGCCTTGTCGCATGTATCGGCCAATGCTGCACGCACATTGTGAAAGCGATTTGCATTGATACTCATGCCAATGCCACTGCGGCAAATCAAAATACCGGCAGTTGATGTAGACTTTGAAACTTCCTTAGCCAGCTCGCCGGCAAAATCGGGATAATCATCAGCAGGGTCAAGCTCCTTTGGACCTAGATCTATTACCGTAATGTCCATTGCTTTCAGGTGATCAATCAAAGCATTTTTGGTATCATAACCACCATGGTCACTGGCAATTAAGATTGTAAATTCTGAATCAAGAAAATCAGTTGTCAGGCTCATTTAAACGTCCTTATTATTAAATCGTTAGCTTCTGAAGTTCAGCAATATAAATAGAATAGTCCAATGTTCAATAATATATTGGGGATATGCATTCACCAAATGCATTTTCAGCCTGAAATGAGGCTAATGGAAATATTGGATTTCTACTGCTAAAGCGGTAATTTATGAATATAGTAAAGCACGATGATAAACTATGTATTATTTGATCTTGGAAATATCCTCATTGAGATAGGGCGCGTGCCTTGGTTTTCTGACTCCACTGCAGATGAACAGCTTGCTTATAAAAAGTGGATTGAGACCGATGCAGTGAAAAACTATGAATCCGGGAAGATTAGTACGGAAGCATTTTTTGCTGCTGCGCCGGCTGTGTTGAATATGAGCCGCGAGGAATTTACCAATCGCTTTGATTCCTGGTTAGTCGGAGAATATGCCGGAGCCACAGAATTGGTCAGGCGCTTAAAAGAAGACTATCGAGTTGGCTGCCTCTCTAATACAAGTCCCTTTCATATGGAAAAAGTGAGACGCCAGAGCAATCTGCTCGATGGGCTTGATGACTGTTTCCTGTCCTACGAAATGGGGGCAGTAAAACCCGGCAAAGAAATTTATGAAATGGTTTTGCAGCAGGTGAATTTACCTGCAAATGAGATACTCTTTCTCGACGATAATAAAATAAATGTGGACACTGCTGAAGCATTGGGTTTTACGGCCGTATGGGTAAAGGGATTCGGTCCCGTGAAAGATGCGCTAAGAGAACATTTGCAAAAAGAAGGATTTTAAAATGTCAGACAGCCTTGAAGCAGCAAACTATTGTAGTTTAATCAACAGCGCCGATCACTACAAGCACGAAGGTGCCGGGCTTGACCTGCTTCTAATAAAAAGCCCTGCTTGCCAAGCTGTGATTGCACTGCAAGGGGCGCATGTCATGGAATTCCAGGCGATGGACAAGGAGCCCATTTTATGGTTGAGTCCCAAAGCTGTCTTTGAAGAGGGCAGGGCAATTCGTGGCGGCATTCCAATCTGTGCACCATGGTTTAATCAACACCCGGATGATGATACAAAACCAAAACATGGTTTTCTTCGGCACTCATTGTGGAGTTTGAAAAGCTATACAGAAACAGATGAACAACAGGAAATCGTTCTCGAATACAATACAACGAAAGATGACCTAAAACTATATCCACATGATTTTACTGCGCGACTCACTCTACGCTTAAGCAGCAAACTTGAGCTCATTCTCGAATTCGAAAACCGCTCCGCTGAACCCATGCCATTGACTTGGGCATTTCACAGCTATTTTGCCGTGACAGATGTCAATAAGTGCAGCGTCGAAGGTTTGGAAGGAAGCTTATATATCGATACCCGCAACGGCCGGGCTGTTCCGAGTTATCAAAAATCTACCTTTGTTATCGATGCCGAAGTGGACCGGGTCTATGAATCCATTGGCTCCAGTCAGATCATCCGCGATAAGAAGCATACTATACAAATAAGAGCCCGGCGGGCACCATCGGTGGTGGTTTGGAATCCGGGTCCCATACATGCAGAAAAAATGAGCGATGTGGGTGCCGGAAACCACCAGGGTTTCGTCTGTCTCGAGCGCGGTTCAATTTGGAAAGATGCAACTAGCGTGGAAGCAGGAAGCACCTTAAAAGCATCACTTCATTTAAGTAATTAAAATAACGTTGGCATTTTTGTCATGTCACACAGTGTAGTTGAAAATAAAAAAGAGATATTTATGGGATACCGAGACGATTTTATTGAGCAGGGATATGTGCTTCTTGAAGGCGCAATAGATGATGAGCTTCTTGCCGACCTGCGGGTAGCAGTGCAGCCACTTCATAAGGAATTAGAAGCCGGTAAAGCCAGTTCGTACCGCAAGCAAACTGTGCTCAAACCAGACGTATTTCACCGCGCCTATATTGATTTTCTGAACCTCGAAATATACAATGAAGCCGCCCATGAAATCCTTGAAGATGACGATCCCATGTTTTCCGGACAGGCCTGCCTTACAGGATCGCTAGAACAGCGGATTTGCGGCTGGCACCGCGATTTTGCTGATAATAATCCTGAGATGCCTGAACTACTCACCATGCCCAACAGCTGTATTCAAACCAATTGCGCTATCTATGATGATGAGAGTCTGTGGATTATTCCAGGCAGTCATTCTCGGCCAACAAATAAGGAAGAGCGAGACTATCAGGCCAAATTTGAAGGCCTTGGCTTTGTTGATCTTAAGGAAGAATATCTTGCCCGGGACGAATCAATTCCCGGCAGCATGCCGGGTGCGATGCATGCAAAATTGAAAGCCGGTGATTGTCTGCTCTACAATCCTTTTCTCTGGCATGCGGCTGAATACAGGCCGGAGTGGAAACGGGCGACTCTTTGCGGCGGATTTAAACCTGTGCCATTTGTACATCGCTTTAAAAATCTGCGATGGGGATTGCCGCACAACCCCTGGTGCCAGGAACCGGAGTACATGGGCGATTTGGGAACTTACTTTGGTCCGGGCATGAAACACTATTGCGAAATGGCCTTGGAATATCCCGATGGCCCAGCCTAGAATTGGTTAATTACCTCTGGCACGAAATTTTTATTCGCTATTTCAGCCCCAGTTTTTCAGTTACTGTGAATTGGCATTATTGGCAATTAAATTGGCTAATTACCTTCCAGTAATAAATAACCCAGGTCTTTGAGGAATTTGTCCTTCACTTTTTTCTTCTTGGCAGCATCTTCTTTCTTCATGGTCATCCGCAGTTTGATAAAATAATTTTTTCTGCCGACGATATATGTATCTGAAATCTTTTTCCCCAGATAATTACCGCCGCCCTTATTGATTTGTTCAAAGGAATACTGAGCCCATAAGAATGCGGTCTCACCTACTTTTTTCTGTCCTTTATCGACAATCTTTACATCTTTATAATGCCCCAGTTTTTCCATGTATGGAAAAACCAGAAGAACGGAAGCAAACTCATTCTTTAGCACCTTTGAGTCTATACCTGACCCTATGTTTGGTTTATTACCGTCATAGATATAAATATCAATTCTGAACTGGGAGGCATCCTGGTATCTCACGCTAAAACCACCTGGCTTTGCGTATTTAATTACCCCCTTATATGTCATATCACCCAGTTTTGCAGGAAAGCGTATAGCGACATTCTTAGCATGATGCCCGTCTTCTGCGAACAGTATGGAGGAAATGAGAAAAACTGTAAAGGCAATCGAAAGTTTGAAATACTGCATTGATCTCTCCATAGTTTATAAAAAGCGATACTTACGGCTCTTTATATTCTTATTCGACTAAGAATATACCCACATATAGTCTTAGTCTCCAAGTAGTATAACTCAGTTGTGTGGAATAATCAACGGATTGTTTTTTTTAGTCTACTCTACGCTGTAGCTCAGAGCGCTTGTGCTCTTTCTTTAGTCTTATACTTTTTCGTATCCGTCTAATTTTTTTATGACCTTTTTTGATAAACCACATAAAAATTCTTTGATTGAACACGTTTATATTTTTATCCAGAAGGCTCCAATTGATTTCTATATCGTTAAATGATTTAGGCCCTAGCACCTTTTCATAATTATTCTTCTTATCAAATAACCGGGTATACTGAACATTCTGAAAATGATTTAACATAATCACAGGACTGGAATTTTTGGTAACATCATGAAACAACTGATCTTGAGACCAACTAAAGTCGGGATCATTTTTTTCTACTGCCAATTTATAAATAGTATTTGCTTTACGAATG
>JABSQK010000050.1 GCA_013215875.1 Lentisphaeria bacterium | reverse complement strand
ATTCTTGCAGCACTTCTTTTTCCAGTTTTAGGACGCGCAAAGGAGAAAACCAGACGTGCTGTATGTATGTCGAACCAGCGCCAGATTGCCCTGGCTATGTCCTATTATACACTTGATTTCGATCAACGAATCATAACTGGAGTTGACATTCCTACCTATGCACCTCCCCATTGGTCGCCGTCCCAGATAAATGAGGTTTGTTTCCCCTATGGTGCTGCCCGAGAAGTTCTAGAATGCCCAAGCGCCTTAAATCCAGCTTTCGACTGGGGAAGCACAACTGCCTGGTCAAATGTAAATTGGTATGTTATGTATACTTGGATTCCAGGGATGACGAATACCTATGCGCCTTTGAATTATATGGTTGGAGACGAATCTATGGCAAATTTTAAACCGTTTAAACCGTTTAAGAATGAAGAAAAAATTGTCCTGGCGGATATGAATCATTATCGATTTGATAGTCAGGGGCTGTCTTCAATTAACCATAGCTGGAAAACGAATTTGCCATTTTACTTGGATTTAACAGGTCCAAACATCAGTGAGCGCCAGGCTAATTACATCACCAATGGGAATCGGGTGCTGTTCTTTGATGCTATCGCTGGATCCAATCGAACGTACGCAGATATCCACGTTGAGTGGGTGGAAACAGATGTGATGGGTTGGAATAATTCAGATCTTATGGAAGACCCGTCAAACTCGATTGGCCGTTGGGACTACCGTGCCGGAACTCGCCCATACTACTGGTAAATTAAAGACCGGTAAATTTCTCCAATCTGTTATCCAGTCAATTCTACCTTGAATCTAAAGTGGATAAGCGCAGTTCAAATTTAGTCTTAATTCATTCCGAAATCTAAAACAACTATATATATAGTGTCGCGTAAGAAATTTAATAAATTTGTAAATCCCCTTTGAATTAACCTTATTGGCATGGCATTGTCTGCTCATGGAAGTTTTATTTGAAACACATCCGGCCATATTCTGGGTCGGCGGCCGACTCGAGGTCGAACAGCATCAGGCACGCATTGATCCAGAGCCCGTTTTGATTGGCGATACACCGGTTGATGGATCCGGCGTCTCTATCTATGGTACTGTCTTGCATGATGGCGGTATCTTTCGTATGTGGTACCAGGCCGCCCCGAAAAACTGGGGCGAAGCAAATATGGTAATGGTTGGCTATGCCGAATCAGACGATGGCATCAACTGGCGCAAACCAGAACTCAATTTAGTAGACCTAGGCACCGGTCCAAACAATCTTTGTGATTTATCCGTGCACTCACCCTCTATATTTATTGATCCTGATGCACCGGCATCGCACCGTTATCGTGCAACTGGCTGTGTAGATCCCGAAGTGGAAGGTAGTGATCATGGTGTGGAAAAGCGGGGCTACTATACCTTTCATTCTGCTGATGGATTGCACTGGGAAATCGATACCAAAACGCCACAGTGGGATGAAGTAGATGTCATCACCAGCATTTATCATCCGCAAAATAAGCGCGGCATGGTCGCCATGAAATACAATCCCATCATTCGTGGCTTTATGCACAGGGTAATTCACACTGCCGAATTTAAGGATGGTGAGTGGTCCAAGGCAGTTCCCGCATTAATCCCGGACCAGTTTGATGATGTCGTTGCTCAGTCCCGAGGGTTTAGCACAGGCGATTATTATGGTACGGCCATGTTACCTGCTGGAAAAGGCACAGTTGCGATGATCTGGCAATTCCGCCATCGCCTGCCACGTGGTGCATACCGGGCATCGAGCTTGTTCGGCGTAGTCGATATTTCTTTAGCATACCAAACAGAACCTGGAGCCTGTTGGCAACATCAGGATGGACGACCCGACTTTGTTTCCGCCAGTGATACTGAGTGGACCAAGGGCGGCATTTATTCAGCATCAACACCCGTTGAAGTCGGTGATGAACATTGGCTCTATGTTACAGGTTCACAATTTGAGCATGCCTACTCTATAAATGAAGAAGGTAAAACAGATGCAGTCCTTTTAAAAGAACGCCATGAAAAAGGTAATTATAAAATTGGTATTGCGCGCTTTCCTAAATTTCGCCTCTTCGGTTTTCGTGGAAATCCCGAAGGCACGGTCTGTCTAAAACCCGAAATTCCTGATGCCCCCTGGGACTTATTGTTAAATTATAAATGTGATAAAGATGGCTATGTTAACGTCGGTTTATTTGATGAAGCGGGTGAGAAAAAGTTTAGCCAAACCATTCGGCTTGAAGGTGATGCAGCTGCGGAAACCGTACAGTGGGATGAAGGCGCCAAAGCAGCAATTGAAAAAGGTGGTAAGTTTTGCATAAAAATCGATCTGCGCCATGCTACGGTATTTGCCTACGAATTACGCCCTAAGAAATAAGCACGGGCCGTTTTTAATCTAAGATTTTTTGGTAACGAGGGGAATTACAAAATCACTCGTAGATCAGAAACTCATGCCTTCGTAATTGCGGTTATCCTGATTTACCCAGGCTACGTGCCCATCACCAAAAGCATACTGACGAGAGATTGGGATATTTGGGTCCTGCCAGACGAAACGATCCCCAAACTGAATCTGTGAAGCACCTACAACTGCAGTATGACCATGCGGTTCTCTTTCCAAAAAGCTCTCATCAAGAAGACCTGGACAACCGAGGAGAATAAGTTCTTCCACTGGTACGCCACCTTTGCGGTACGGTTGCTGGTTGGTATATTGTGGGATGGATTTCATCGTATCATTATAAGCCAGACCCCAGCTGTCTGTAATGCTATTGAAATGCCCGCCAAGTATGCTTAGAGCATTATTATGCCCATATAATTGAGTCCTTGGTCCATGAACATTTGGACCATTATACCCAAACCATGTGCCACCCCCATACTGGTCTCGGGACGAAGAATTACCATCGCGCCAATGACCAAAATAAAGAGATTCACCGGGCCGTTGTCCCATTCCAAAACTAAAGGGCTCAGAGGGACATTGGAATTGTAGCCAGTCAATGAGATAATCTTCAACCTTCAGGATATAATAAGGACCTTTAACTCCGCCGCTAATTCCAGGATAGCCGTATCCTGTTACTTCCAAAGGATCTTCTGTAGTTGCTATGCCATTTGCCGAATCCATGGCACCCTGACGGGTTCCAGATGCAGGATATTCATTGTAATCACCACCATAAACTTGGCACACCATATAGAGACCTTTCAAACGGTTGGCGCATTCAGTTAAAATGACTCTTACTTTTACTTTCTGCAGTACCGGTAATAGCATGGACAATAAGATGAAGATAATAGCGATAACCACCAGCAACTCGATCAATGTAAAGCGACGTCTCATATCATTATTTACCTTATTTTTGAATATTTGGAACTTTATAAACTTTGTCAGTAATACTAGTGGCTTTTAGAATAAATACAATGTTTTAATTCATATTAATAAATCAAAATAAAGCACATTTGATCACCTTTTCGGTAAGGATGTGGAATGATTTATCTTATATCTTAAGACCAGAAGATGAAAATATGCTAAAATTCAGGCTGGTAAACAATGAATTATTGGATTAGATTAGCCAAGGCATAAATAAAAAAAAACAAAGGTAAAAATGAAAACACAGTTTGCTCTTTCTATCATGTTATCATTGTTGACGACGAACCTTGCGGCAAGAGAAACTCCTAAGGCTACGGAAACGAATGTGGTATACGGAAAATACGAGCGAAGTAAATTGGACTTCTGGAAAGCAAAATCCAAAAAGCCGACACCTGTTTTAGTTTTCTTTCACGGGGGCGGATTCAAGGCTGGCGATAAAGATCAGATCAAATATTTTATTCCGGTGAAAAACTATCTTAAAAAGGACATTTCCTGTATCTCAGTAAATTATCCGTTTCTTCAGCATACAAACAATAGTTTTCCAGCAATAATGAAGGAATGTGAGAAGGTTATAAAACTGATAAGCAAGAACGCAAAAAAATGGAATATTGACAAAAAGCGTATTGCCCTCAGCGGCTGTTCAGCCGGAGCGCTGATCTCCGAATGGGTGGGTACCAGCACAAAGGGTATTAGTGCACTGGCAATATTTTGGCAACCAAAGGGAACAGAGTATTTAATCCTTAAAAAAATAAAATCCTCATGCCCGCCGATGATTATCTTTCAGGAATCGCCGGCAACAGATGCGGTGCACCATCCCAAATTCGGTAAAATGCTGAAGAAGGCATGCGACAAGAAAAAAGTCGAATGCCTTTTATACAGCAGCGGCAAAAATGATATACCGAAACCGCCAGGCAATAAGCATCACAAGGAAGTCGTTCTCGAATTCCTCATGAAAAAATGGAAGATGAAATAGGGGCAGGGCCGAGACGATCGAGTATTCCGGGTAACGGGACGGATCTATCTGCGTCGTTAATTACTGCCTGATTAGCAGTTCTGAGATAGGTATTTATCACTTTACAAATACGAATGATTTGTTAGTGTATGTGAGATCTAAAGTGGGTATGCAGTGCAAATTAAATACAGTGATAGTGAACTCGAGGCCATTCGCGAAGCGGTAATAAATCAGCTCATACAGATACCAAAGCTTGATAAGCCTAAAACAAGTTTGTGGTATATGGCTTGGCTCTTGGTATCAGTAGCCGCATTTCTTTTTGTGATAATAGTCTACCTGCTACTCGTCTTTGGTGTCGGAGCAGCACTAGTTTATCACGCTATTTTCAATTTCGAAACTTTAATTGAAAATGGATTGGCGTTTACATTCCTTTATATTCTGCCACTTTTCATCGGTGGCGGATTTCTCTTTTTTCTGATCAAACCGATTTTTAACCGCCACAAACAGGATGTTTTTGAACATAAGATTAATCCACAAGACGAGCCCTTTATCTACGCCTTCGTAAATGAGATCGCCAGAATAACCGGTGCGCCCAAGCCAAAAGAAATAATATTATCTACTGAAGTAAATGCCCATGCGGCATTTAGACGGGGCCTTTGGAGCGTTTTACTGCCAGGACGGGATATGCAGCTTTCGTTAGGACTGCCCATAATTAACGGGCTTTCAATGCCTGAACTGGCCGGGGTAATTGCTCACGAATTTGGACACTTCTCGCAAGGGGCTGGTATGAATGTTAGCTATATTTTACGCCGCTTTAATTTTTGGCTGGCACGTATTGTCTACGAACGGGACCGCTGGGATTATCAAGTACAATACAGCGATGACTGGGTCATCTTAAAGCCCGGAATTTGGATTGTGCGAAAATTGATGTGGTGCCTGATGCTACTGGGCAATTGTGTCAGTTCCCATTTGCTCAGACAAATGGAATATGATGCAGATAAAAATGAAGTCATACTTACCGGTACCGATTGCTTTCTCAAAACAAATGACACATTTACAAAACTTGGTTTTGCTGACCGGATTTCAGTAAATATTGCACTTACTCTATTAAAAGATGAAGGGCGTCTCGCTGATAACTGGGGTGAATTTGTAGTCAATAATCTCGATGAACTGGAGGATGACGATTTTCAGAAAGAATTAGAGGAAATGAAAGAGGCCAAAACCGGATTCTGGGATACACACCCCTCTATGAAGGATAGAAATAATGCAGCGAAAAAACTTAATATGGACGGACATTTTTCATATGAGGGGCATCCCGTATACGTCGCCAAGCTTGCTGAATTAAAAGAAAATGATGAATACAGCTTTGTGCCATTTAATAATATTCTCTTAACAGATATGTATAAGCTTTCACGGACTTTAACGATTCAACTCTATAAAAATGCTTTAGGAGATGAGTTTAAAGATGATAAATTAATTCCTGTAGAAAGAATTATTCGAAATAAAAAGGCATATAAAAATACCTTTGATGCATCGAAACGCTTTTTTTATAAAACATTAACAGGCTTATATGATTTTGAATTAAATATTGATAATCCCGAAACAGTCAATTTTTTAGCAGAGCGGAAAAATCTCATCGCTAACCGTGAATCGCTCAAAAGCTCACATGAAAAAAACCAAAAGCTTGTTGAGGATATGTATAAGCTTGAAGATCAGGCGATAAATATTCATTATGCCATGAAACTGAGAGATGCCGGTTACAGAATCAATTCAAATGAATTTGATGTAAAGTCCGTAAATAAAAAGGGCTTGAAAAAAGAGCTTGAACAAGCCGATACAAAGTTGCAGGATTTTCAAAAAGAATACAGAGAAATAGCCGATCAACATACGGCGCGTGTATTCAGCAGCCTGCGAATATTGCAAACCACAGATTTTAACGATATCAGTGAAAACAGCGGATTTATCAATGAATTGAATGTCATATGGCCCATATTCGAAATGTTAAATCGAAAAATGAAAGAGATACGCGAGCTGAACCGGGAGTTTCAGGCCCACGTATTGCTTTTTGAAAACTGCCATGCAAACCCCATAGAATCTGCCTTCAGGCATTTTGAGAGAGAGTCGACTCGTATATACAAACAATTCAAGGAATTTCGCAATGAGTTCAAGGAGATACCATATCCGTTTGATCATAATTTTAAAACATTGAAAATATCAAAATTTTTGTTTGAGAAATTTCCGGCAAAAGATGAACAATTAGGAATCCTGGAAGCCGGTTCCGAAATCATTGATAATTATTATACCCTGTATTTTCGATTGTGGGGCCGCCTGGCGGAAATTGCAGAGTTTGTAGAACTTGAGCTTGGACTACAGCCGGTGTGGGAAGAAGATGACTTTATTCTTGAAAATAGACCACAGCCTCTGTCCGATGAAATTTTGGATTTTAAGAAGCTGGATTTTGAAACAGTGGAAATATTTACACAACTGGAAACCGATATGCAGGCAGAGAGCTTCATTGAAAGTACTGCTGAATTGTTTCCAGAGGACAGTCTTATAGAAAAGACTGAACCACAAACTGTTAAAAAGAGTCCACCTCCATTACCTGTTCAGGATGAAACTGATATCCCTGTGCAAACAGAGGAACCGTTGCTTGCCGATGAATATGCCAACGTGGAATTAAAATCAGAAATGGCTGTTCCGATTGAAGATCTTGCCGGAAGCGAAGATGCTACAGATACGGACATCACTGCTATAACAGGGCCTCCATTAACTGCTGATGAAGATGAAAATCTGGAACTAAAACCTGATGCAGAATATGAACCAGCTCTGGCAGGAATAGCAGAGCGTAAGTTTATTGATGGCGCAGGACTGGTTAACTGCAGATTTTTAATCCGCAGCAAATTATATGAAGATGAAAACTATGTGACCTATTTAGCTGTCGATGAATTTACCGAACGACTCGTAAACTTTGAATGCCTCAAGTCATCCTCACCTTTGAATGATGATCCTGATTTTGAAAAACATGTGAACATCTTAAAAGCCTGCCATCATGCAAATATTACGGATGTATATAGCCTGATCACTGTCGAGGATCTTAAAAATTTTGATGCAAATAATCCCTTGAAGGTGGTCTTGGGCAATACAGTAATCATCAAAGAATATGTAAAAGGCCGGAGTTTCGAGGATTACAGACAAATTTCTAAAACCGGCTCCTTCATCGATTATTATTCATTGTTCTTAATGAAAGCCGCCGCTGCTATTGATTATGCAGGTACCAAAGAATTACCCTTTGCCATTTTTAAAAGCAATTTAATACTAATCGATGACCATAATGAAGTAAAGCTGAATTTATTTATTGGAAATAATCATGTTGATGAAATTGTGCTGGACCACTTATTTAAGGCACCGGAAATTAACGAAGGGGATTTGTCGACAATACAAAGTTTACAGTACAATCTCGCAGTGATCATTTGTGAAGCCCTAAACTTTGATATCCAATTTATCACAAATATACAGGAAGAAGACTGCTTCGTTGAAGCATTAAATTTGCGGACAAATAACGTTTTGAAAAAAGCATTGTCAGAAAATCCGGACGATCGTTATGCAAGTTGCATGGAATTTGTTTCTGAACTCATTCAAGCTAAAGAAATCCGTGTTGGCGATTATTTAAGTGATGAGCAGCAAAAATGGCTGGAAGACCATTCCTACAATAAGTTCAATCAAATAGAACTCATCCGTATCATAAAAGGCGAAGCGGTTGCAACCGATAAGGAACCGCAAATTTTCAATGATACATTTTTGCGGGGTTACGTTGAGCAGGATCAGCTTGCAGATATTGAGAGCAGTAAAAAAGATAAAGTCGCCTGGTACATAAGAACGGGGGCATTGGCATATTTGGTCCTGGCAATCTCGTATTGGTTATTTGCTGATTTTGCATTTATAATTAAAAAAGATTTTGAATTCAAAAAGGGCGATAAGATAATTAAAGGATCTTACCGCGCCGCATTTGACGATCCCATCCTTTTTGGTAGCGGATTTCCGACAATTTCACAGGATAAAGTATATCCGAATAATATCGGATGGATTGTATTCTTCATCGAATTTGATGGTGTAAACAATGAACCATGTTATCTGTCGTTTATTGATGTCAAAGGTAATAACCTTTATAATTCGGAGACTGCAAATATTAGACAAGGTGGCTACAACTTTGCATGGGTACACAAAAAACGATCACTGGCACAAGGACCTCTGCAAGTAAAGATATTTGTTGATAAAAAACTCATCGGAACAGAACAGATAGAAGTGACCCATTCATTCTTTTTAACCATATGGTTCGCCTTACTTTCAATCATGCTATTTGTTGGCGCGATACGGGCGGCAGACCACTACCAGTACAAAGAATAAGTAGCCTTCCTCCCCAATTAATCCATGGCCAAATAAACCCTTTTTGTTTTAATGATTTACTTTTATAAATCCATTTTTAGCATAGATTTCTGAAACTAAACAGCTGGAGGCAGCATGCCCATATTAACAGCCGAAGATCACGATAACTTTATTCGTAATGGCGTCTTAATTCTACGAGGACTTGTGCCTAAAGATATTTGTGAGACGGCCACGGCAAAGCTCGATGAAGTCGCCGTTAAGGGAGTTAAGCCGGGTGATGACATTGGCTCTCATCCTGAAGTAAAAGCACTCATTACCGACAAGGTTAAACAGGTACTCGATGAAATACTCGGCGATGAACTAAAAAAAGAAGATTATGGCAACCCTTTTAGTCTCATGACTCCGCCCCAGGAAAACCTTAAAGAAGTATCACTGGCACCTGATGCGACTGGCTTACATGTGGACGATGATGACCCAACCGTGACACCAACAGGTTGGTGTTTGCGTCTGGTTATATTTCCCCGTAAAGTGATTCCAGGTGGCGGTGGCTTTATCTATTCGCCCGGTTCACATATCCGCTACATGACCCAACTGATGCAATCACCAAATGATGCCAAAAGTAGAGAGATCGCGCAAACCCTTGCATCGCCCATTTGTGAATTTACCTGTGAAGCGGGAGACACGGTTATTATGTCTTCCATTCTCGCACACAGTGGCTCAAAAAATTGGACCAATCCCCTGGCGCGGCATTTTGTTGGCATCACACCGGGCAGTCAACGTTCGCTCGTTTCCAATAAAGCTCTCGACGAATTGTCCACCATTGAAAAAGTGAACTCTCTTCAATACTACAAAGAACGCATCGGTTTAAACATGCCCTTTCCAGAGATAGGTGATCCGGAATTGGTCGATCCTGTACTGGCAAATGGCTGGCAGCCAGATGGTGGTATTAGCAGTTTCGAAATGATTCGTTCAAGCGGCATAAATCATTGCTTTGTCCTGTCACCGGACAAACCCAAAAAAATTCGCCGCTTCATAGCAAAAGATTGGTATGACTTTAAAGAAAAAGAACCGATTAAATTAAAACGTGCCAGTGATACGATTCAAATAGAACAATATGGCAGCACTTCTCGTTTATGTGTGAGTAGCCGGGAAAAAAAGATCAGCGATTTATACCAGACAGCTTTCAATCGCGAGCTTTGCGACTGGGAATATCTGGGCAAAGTCAAAGCACAGGCTGCAGCAACTTTCCGTTGGTCCATATGGGGTAGTAGGTCGTCCAATGGATTTGTCCTCTTATACAGTGATGGCACTGTACTGCGCCGGCGCTTGGATCCATCAGTTCCAGGCAAACAAAATAGCTGGGCCCAGCTAATAAAATCCCGGGATAATAAAATAGCCTGGGCAGGGGATGGCAGACAAATTATGGGCATGATGATTCACTCTGTTCGTGGAGAAAGTTTATTCGCTTTGGTGATGGACCTGCAAGATGGCGAGAAAACATCTGCTCATTATATCTTGTCTGGCGGTGATGGGTGCATGTATGAAGATAAAGAAGCCTTGCCTTTAGTACTAGCAGATGGCTCGCCCGTTCTTCAGGTTAGCGTCTACATGCGTGGCAAAAGTTATTGGTTGATAACATACTTAAAAGAAACAGCCGATGGCAATCGGTTATTCTGGGGCACTATCGATTGGGATAATCCAATGGTTACACCCATAAATAATTCACAGGATTTGGAAGCTGCCTTCAAACAAGTCGGACTGCGCTAAGTTCAAGAGCTGACTGAAATAAGTCACAAGGGCTGTGCTTTAGTTAAGCAATTTTATGTGGAGCGAATACAGGTAGACTCCAACCGTCTTCGTCGGTCACATTGCAGATAGAGTCGGGCAAGTAACCATAACTCACACGCCAGTTTTTCGCACCTTTCTTATCAACACCGAAGTCCAGATAAACACTTTTACCTTTACAAAAAACCCGGTGAACCGTTTTAAATCGCTCGCCATCTTTGGTCACCATAAAAAATCCGGAAACTGGACCGGTACTGCTTAATGCTCCCCGTACATTTTTGAAGCTTACACAAATCAGAGGTCCCGATAAGGGTAGATTATTCTTCACCAGTTTGATTCCGGAAAGTTCGACTGGTTTCCGTCCCTTACCACCTTTCAAACGAATCATTGCCTGGGCCAATCGTTTACCAATTACATGCTGTCCCTTGCTGCCAATATGGATGCAGTCGCAGCAGGCTGTATCCATGGCGGGTACAGTTTCGAGTTTCTTAATATGATTTGGCAATAAGCGCTGATGTTCCTGTACATTAATCCATCCCGAGTCCACTTTCATAAATACCTGGCCAAGTTGTACAGTCACCCAGGGTAGGGTGGCCTGTCCGATTTGTTTGCGGAATTGGCTCACAAGATTTTTCATCGACCGGGTATAAATCTTTTCCGTACCCACGAAGGCTTCGGACTCTCCTTGGTACCAGATCACGCCTGCCAGGGGTTGGTTTAATTTTTCTATTCGTCTCATCATTGCCCCGTATAAAGTTGCGCCGCCCTTGCGTTTCCCCTTGGGATGCCATGACTCCATCGTTGAACCGCCATGTGCACAGGCAATCAAGCCCTGCGGCACGCCACTGTCATTGTGCATATTCATGGCAAAGGCAAGTCCCGGTCCTGTGCCGCGTTGTTTGAAACTTTTACGCGCCTCTTTTTCTGCCTCGGGATTAGACCGGTGAACCGTGTCCACTGCATCATAATGATAGCCCATTGGATCTTGAGCTTTGGTCCAGTTATCGCTCTGATAAAAACAGCGGATATCTTTGTGCCCCTTGAGGGCGTATTTTAAAAAGCCCAAACCCTCCATGTTGGATTGGCCAGCCATTATCCACACATCTCCGACGCGGATATCACCAACTTCCAGATCCGGACCGGAAGCAAAGCTAAGCACAATTGTATAGGGGCCACCAAGAGGAATACCGCTTAGCTTTATTTCGCCCTTGCCTCGTTTGATCTCGCCGACCCTTTGTTTTTTGACAATGCTTTTTTTTCCCGCTTTAACCTGGGCGAATACCGGACCAATCGGGGCCAACTCACAATGGGCCTTAATAGTTGCTTTGTTCGTCTTGTTGCGTTGAAGAACCTGGCCTGCGAATAATCCTCGGGTAATCGTGCTCATCCCTCGGCGATATCCTCACCGGCTATCAGCATAAGTTGTGTTTTGCACCCGGCCTTACGGCTTTCTAAATAGGGCTGATATTCTTCGCAGGTATAAAATGCTTTAGCAGCATCTTCAGATGGAAATTCAATAATAGCAATTAATGGTGGTGCATCCCGATCACCTTCAATTTTTTCTACCTTTGGCGTACGAGCCAGGTAGTGACCACCGTGTTCTTTTACCAGACGGGTAACATTTTCGAGGTAGGCGGGAATCCAGTCTTCATTGCTCGGGGCTAGTTCTGCGATCACGTAGAAACTCATTTAGTATCCTTTATTTTGATTTGAAACAGAGAAGGGCATTTGCCCCTCCAGTGAATACTCCCCAGCCACAGGGAATGACTATATATGCTCTAATTCCGAAAACAAACCACTGGGCCTCGCAGCCTACGGCTCGATTTTTCATCATCAATTCAAGTAGATCATTTTCACTGGGCCTCGCAGCCTCCGGCTCGATTTTTCATCATGTATTCGGTCGGGTTCTCCGAACGCGATCATTTTCACTGGGCCTCGCAGCCTCCGGCTCGATTTTTCATCATGTATTCAGTAGGTCGGGTTCTCCGAACGCGATCATATACACTACGATCAGCATAATTTTGATGACCGCGCTCGGAGAGCCCGGCCTACTTTGATATACTACTCAACAGGATTCTGTCCCTTATAGCCACGTTTGTCCCAGCCTTCGAGTATGTTACGCAATTCCTCGTTGTCGATATCATCCAAGACACGTTGTGGAACCTTTGCTCCGAACCATTCCTTAAACCAAGGCGGGGCGTAGGCAATAAACAGGACAACGCGCTCTTTCTCTGTCAGTATCGGTGCGGCACTGTGAACTAATGTTTCACTGAAATAGACCACGCTTCCAGCGGGGGCTTTTACCTGGGAGACAGGGCAATTGAGCGACAATTCAGCGCTTACTCCTTCCATCTTGTAAGAGCCGTCTAAGAGCAGGGTACCGCCATCACCATCACCGATAACCGTTAACAGAACCATGCTGTTGTTATAGACAGTATTGATTAGTTCGGAATCCTCATCGTGGGGGAATACACCCCATTTTGGGCGTAGGTCCCGGTGCCAGCCTCTTTTTGAAACGTCCGTCAACTCATCCACTTTATCGTGCCGGTCCGGGTGTGGCTGACTAATAATCATCCAGCTCGTAACATAGCGCAGATCCGCTCCAGAGAGTTGGCGATTTTCCCCCAGTATTTGTTCATGCAATAAACAGTCACGAAAGGCCTTGTCAAAATTGATAATATTTTCAGTAATCTCTTCAATATTATCATCTTT
>JABSQK010000005.1 GCA_013215875.1 Lentisphaeria bacterium | reverse complement strand
GACTGGAAAATCAGGAAGGAGAGGGGTATATTCACTCATGCTTGTTACTCTTTTGGGTTAGTGGTTTTTCTCAAGGTAACGAGCATTTTTATTTTAAAAAGAAAAAGGATAAAAAATCCTTAAGGAAGTGCCATTAGGCCGGTGACCTGGGCTAGCCTACTTTTAAAGACTAATAACTTTTTAAATATCCCACTTGGGGCTAAATGGATGCTTCATTAAAATCTATTCTGGCATTAGATCTTGCCTTTATTTCAGTTTTATGAATAAAATGCTTGTAAGTTCACTATTTGGTCTATTTTCAGTAAACAAATCGTCTTTTTGATATTGAAATAGGCACTTTGAAACGATAGAGTTGATACGTTTGACACCGACAGTTTTCCCTGTTTTCTTAACACTATTAATGATGGCTTATATATAAGGACATTAAATGGCTTTATTACCCGTAGTAGAATTGATGCGCGATGCCCTGGATGGGGGTTACGCCATTGGCTATTTTGAAAGTTGGAATCTTGAATCTTTACAGGGTACACTGGATGCTGCAGAGGAAGCCGCCTCCCCTATTATCATCGGTTTTAATGGCGATTTCATGAGCCACCCAGGTCGTACAACTTTGGAACGTATGGCTCTCTATGGTGCGTTAGGCAAAGCTGCGGCTGAGACAACTCGATTGCCAGTGGGGTTTATCTTTAACGAGTGCAAACAACTGGACTGGGTGGAAGCTGCTGCCAGCGCTGGATTTAATTTAATCATGCCGATAAGCGACGATGAAGAATCGTCCGAATTTGTTCAACAAGTGAAAGCAATTTGTGAGCTGGCACATTCGAAAGGTGTAGCAGTTGAAACAGAGCTTGGTATCCTTCCCTGCGATTTGCCCGATGATGAATGGGCTGAAGAAGGTGGCTTTACAGATCCGGATCATGCCGCTGCTTTTGTAAAGGAGACTGGCGTAGATCTGCTCGCTGTGAGCTGTGGAAATGCCCACATATCATTAAGCGATAAACAGACGTTAGATATTGATCATATTAAAAAGGTCTTTGAGGCCGTGCAAATTCCCCTGGTATTGCATGGCGGAACGGGTATTGAAGATGAGTCACTAGTTGCCGCTATTCAATGCGGTGTTGCCAAGGTAAACTACGGAACAGTATTGAAACAAGCCTATCTGAAGGCCATTCGCGAAGCACTCGGAACCGACG
This sequence comes from Lentisphaeria bacterium, assembly GCA_013215875.1. Taxonomy (GTDB): domain Bacteria; phylum Verrucomicrobiota; class Lentisphaeria; order JABSQK01; family JABSQK01; genus JABSQK01. Next base: position 13,431 of record JABSQK010000005.1, on the reverse strand, counting down.
AAGTAAATCCGCACAAACTATTGGGCTATGGCGGTGATGAAGATGTGATGAACGCTGGACGCCTGGCAGTAAAACAAGCGGTGCTTGAAAAATTTGATCTACTTGGTACGAGGTGGAAAGGCTAATGTCTGATCTCGTAGGATGTGTTGGATTACTTGTCGCAGATACCTTCTGTGGACCAATGGATCGCCTGCCCAATGAAGGTGAACTGGTGATGACCGATGGCTTTGTTACAAAGCTGGGCGGCAACGCGGCAAACGTCGGACTGGATCTTGCTATACAAGGAATTTCTGTTGATGTCGTTGGCATGGTTGGCGATGACGATGGTGCCAAGATCATCATCGATGGTTTGTCTGCAGCCGGAGTTGGGACAGATCAAATTTCAAAATCAGACACAAGCTGTACCTCTCAGACAAGCATCCTTCTCGTACGCGGTGAAGACCGGCGCTACTGTCATAACTTTGGTGCCAATGCCGAATTGACTACAGACTCAATTGATCTGGCCTGGCTCAAAACGTTGACGGTTTTCTACCTGGGTGGACTCTTTGCAATGCCCGGACTTCAAACAGAGGGACTATTAACAATCTTGAAAGAAGCGAAAGAAGCCGGGGTGATTACCATGGTGGATGTCGTACTGCCCGAGACGCACAAGGGTTACGAGGGACTGGATAAACTATTGCCCTATATCGATATTTTTACACCCAATGATGATGAAGCCGAATTGATAACCGGGCTCTCAGATCCGGTGGAGCAGGCAAAAGCCTTACATGCATACGGTGCCAACAAGGTGATTATTACCCTTGGCGGAAACGGCGCCCTGGCATATGATGGCGAAACGATTTGGCGCAGTGGCATTTTCAAAATGGATGCAATCGACATGTCGGGTTGCGGTGATGCCTTTGTTTCGGGAATCATTGCGGCACAGGTAAAAAACTTGGGAATGGCTGATATGTTGAGCTATGCCAGTGCTATTGGTGCATCGGCAACGCGGAAGATTGGCTGCAGCGATGGAATATTTACAAGTAGCGAAGTGGAAGACTTTCTAAAAACAGAATCAATAACTATGAGTACAGACTAAATGAATGTTGAAATTACTATGCCCGATGTCGGGACAACCACAGATGAAGTGGAAATTACCGCCTGGCTTATTGCCGTCGGCGATGAGATAAAGCGGGGCGAACCCCTGCTCGAAGTGGAAACAGATAAGGCCAGTGTGGAAGTGGAATCCATTGCCACAGGAAAACTATTGAGCATCCTTATTGAAGCAGGCGAAATGGTGAAGGTAGGAACGGTGATTGCCACTGTTGAATCAGATGCACCAGTTGCCAAAGCCGCGTCTAAAAAGCCGACCGAAACAAAAGCACCCGCAAAAAAAGAAACTGTTGTAGTGGCAAAATCCAGTGGCGACCGTGTGAGCTTTTTCCAGCGCAATCGCGACAGGCGCAATGCCGGTGATGCAAATGCCATACCGCTCTCCCCTATTCAACGTATCGTTGGCAAGCGTGTACAGGAAAGTAAACAGACTGTTCCGCACTTTTATCTTGAAATGAGCGCCAATGCCGAATCCATGTGTGAGCTGCGTCAAGCGAGTGATACCAAACTGGTTTGGGATGCATTTTTTGCTAAAGCAATTTCACAGGCAATGCAGGATTTTCCAAAATTTAGTACGCGCCTCGATGGTGATAAACTTATACCAGTTAACAGTGAGTCTATTGGCATTGCTGCGGATATCGATGAAGATCTCTACGTCGTAACTGTTACGGATGTGCTGAGTAAATCCTTTGCTGAAATCAGCGGCGACATTATCGACAAGGTTACTAAGATTAAATCAGGTGATGTGGCTGCCCGTAAAATAGAAGAAGCGGCAATCAGCATTAGCAATCTTGGCGCATGCGGAGTGGATGCCTTTGCGGCAATCGTCAATCCGCCCCAGGTGGCTATTTTGGCCATTGGGCGAATCGCCCCAACTGTAGTTATCGATGATGAAGGCGACTTTGTTGCGCAACGCCAGGTGCGATTAACTTTATCCGTCGACCATCGTGTGGTCAGTGGAAAATACGCCGGCAATTTCCTTGCCGCTATTAAAAACAATCTAGAAACAATTAAGGAGTAAGAGATGGAACGATATAAATTACCGGAATCGAATATTGACCGGACAGTGGTCAGTAAAGATCTCCTATTAGCTATGTATACCCGAATGCTGATGATTCGGAAATTTGAAGATCGGGTAAAGATGCTCTTCCTTGAAGGGAACATGCCCGGAACAATTCACCAGTGTCAGGGCCAGGAAGCTTCTGCAGTCGGTGTGTGCTATGCCATGCAGGACGGGGATCAAATGACTTCGACGCATCGGCCGCACGGTCATGCGATTGCAAAGGGTTTAACGCCTCAGGAAATGATGGGTGAACTTTACGGAAAGATTAGCGGTTGCTGCAAAGGAAAAGGCGGCTCCATGCATGTGGGCGACATGGATAAGGGAATGGTTCCGGCGATTGCGATTGTTGCCGGCGGTATTCCGCTTGCGACTGGTATAGCACTGTCTTATAAATTGCGCAAGCAAGCAAACGTCGCGGTTTGTTTCTTTGGTGATGGCGCTGTAAATGAAGGTGCTTTTCATGAAGCGGTAAACATGGGTGCGATCTGGGATTTGCCAGTCGTCTATGTCTGCGAAAATAATTTATACGGTGCTTCAACTGCGATTGCAGATACAATGAAACTTGAGTATGTTGCCGAACGCGCTGCCGCATATGGCATTCCGGGTGAAACAGTAAATGGTAATGATGTACTGGCGGTATATGAAGCAATGACTCGGGTGATCGCTGAAACACGCGCTGGTGCAGGTCCGGCAATTGTCGAACTGATGACCTACCGCCGCACAGGACATTCACGCAGAGACCCTTGCCATTATCAGGATAGTCCAGAAAAAGAATTTTATTTCAGTCAGGATCCGATCGAAATCAGCCGCAAAGACCTTGAAGATATTCATGGTGTAGGGGTGGATACATTTGATGAGATTGCTGATGCTCTGGATGAAGAAATAGAGGCGGCCATCATACATGCACAGGAAGCGCCTGAGCCCGAGATTGAAGATATTTACGACGACGTTTTAGCTTAAAGGATTTTAGAAATGGAAAGACAAAGTATAGCAGAGGCCTTGCGAGATGGCATTCGAGAAGAAATGGCCCGGGACAAGGATGTGTTTTGTATTGGTGAAGATATAGCAGTGAGCGGTGGGTTTGGCGGCGCATTTACAGTGACGCTTGGACTGGAAGATGAATACCGTGAACGTATGCTCGATACACCAATCTCCGAATTGGGATTTACTGGAATGGCTGTAGGTGCAGCAATGATGGGCATGCGCCCCATTGCTGACGTACAGTACAGTGACTTCCTTTATCTGGCGCTTGATCAAATTGCTAATAATGCGGCCAAGCTGCGTTATATGTCCGGTGGTAAGATCTCCATACCGATGGTTATGCGTGCACCAGTGGGTGCGACAGGACGCGGCTCACAGCATGCCCAGAACATGGAACGTTATTTCATGGGTATTCCAGGTATTAAAATTATCGCTCCATCAAATGCCTATGACGCGAAGGGTATGTTGAAAGCAGCCGTTCGTGATGACAACCCGGTGATGATGTTTGAGCATAAATTATTGTACGGGTCAAAAGGACCACGCTCTGAGACGGGTGCAATCGATGCGACTAGTGAAATTCCCGATGAGGATTATATCGTGGAAATTGGTTCTGCCAAAGTAGATCGTGAAGGCAGCGATGTGACAATTATAAGTTGGTTGCTTATGCATCACTACAGTTTATCTGCAGGTGAAACTTTAGCTAATGAAGGCATCAGTGCGGAAGTCATCGACATTCGCAGTCTGAAACCAATTGACTGGGATACGCTTGGAAAATCCATTCGTAAAACGGGCCGCGTTATTCTTGTCGAAGAAGGTCCGAAGATCGGTGGTGTATGCGCTGAAATTTCTGCGCAGATTATGGAACGCTTCGGCGAAGACCTGCTAACACCAGTTGTACGTGTAGCATCGCCTGATACACCTCCACCATTCTCCCCCGTACTGGAAGATTTTTTCCGCGGCGATGCTGGAAAAGTGGTTGACGCAGCTCGGGAAATTGTTAAGATAGGCTAAAGATTTTAAGGAGTTAATTATGAAACGGTCTGAAATAAATGCAATTATAGCGAAAACAAAAGAACTGATTATTGAGAATAAGGTTACCCTGCCGCCTTTTGCCTACTGGTCGACGGCTGATTGGGATGCCAAGGGATTGGAAGTCTGCGAAATAAAAGACTGTGGTCTGGGTTGGGATGTAACTGACTTTGGATCTGAAGATTTTCTAAAAATTGGTTTGACTGTATTCACCATTCGCAATGGTCACCGAGATATTGAAAAATACGCTGGAAAGACCTACTGCGAAAAGCTTTTGATCGTTGAAGAAAACCAGGTTACACCGATGCATTATCATGTGTTTAAATCTGAAGACATCATCTGTAAGGGCGGTGGTAATCTCGTCGTCGAAGTTTATAACAAGGTAGATGATGGTGAAGCACTTGCTGATACGGATGTAGATGTCGTCCTTGACGGAGTTGCACACATTGTAAGTGCTGGTCACAAGTTTGTTATGACACCGGGCCAATCGATTACCCTGACACCGTTGATGTACCATGCATTTTGGGCAGAAGAAGGAACTGGTACCTCCATTGTAGGCGAAGTCTCAAAGGTAAATGATGATTCCAATGATAACTTTTTTCTCGATGGCGGGGTTCGTTTTCCAGCAATCGAAGAAGATGAAGACAGGGAACATTATCTCTGCAGTGAGTACTCAGATAAAAGCTGATAGGCGATAATTAAATAAGGTTTAGATTATGAAAAGTTTGTGGAATGATAAAGACGCTGCTGAATTTTCAGATGATGATCTTGCAATGCGGGTATATACCTCGCGCCTGCTTGGTGCGGATGAAAGCCTGGTTATGCATGGTGGCGGAAATACATCGGTAAAATCTGTTGTTCAGGATTTCTTTGGGCGCGATGTTGAGGTGCTTCTTGTTAAGGGATCTGGCTGGGACCTTGGTACAATTGAGAAACCAGGCTTTGCACCGATTCGTCTTGAGGAAACAAAAATGCTCGCTGAACGCGATACGTTGACTGATACGGCGATGGCGAAGCAATTGCGCGGCATTTTGTTGGATCAATCTGCACCCTCACCCTCTGTTGAAGCAATCCTGCATGCTATCATGCCATCGAAATTTGTTGACCACACCCATACGGATGCGGTAGTAACACTATCGAATAATCCAAAGGGCGAAGCTATTATTGCAGAATTATTTCCTGACTGACTAATTCTTCCCTATATAATGCCAGGCTTTATTTTATCGAAGCAGGTTTATGAGGCAATACTGGGCCAGGACATTGATCAGTATAAGGGTATCATTCTGCATCATCATGGGGTATTTACGTATTCCGATGATGCAAAGATTGCATATGAAAATATGATCGAACTTGTGGATCGTGCCGAGAAATACATCGCTGAACATGCAGATACGTCGATTCAAATTCCGGGCACTGCACCAGACTTAAGTACAGGTGAAGCAGCAGATCTACTGCAGCTTGCAACAATTCGTCGGGCTGTATCGACTGCTCGTGGAAGCGCACAATTAGCGTTCCTGAATTCAACTGCGCCAGCAAAAGAATTTGCCTCGCGTGATGATGTTGCTGAAATTTCTACACGGGGACCAATCACGCCAGATCATGTGATTCGCACCAAACGCACCGCGGCAATCATTGAAGAAAATTTTGCTAATGATGTTCCAGAGATTCAAAACTTTGCCGATGAGTATGCAGCGTATTTCAAGACACATGATGATGGGACTTTAACCATGCTGGATCCTGCACCGCGCTGGGCAGTTTGGAAAAATAACGGAACACTGTCTTTTGGATCAACAAAAAAAGAGTGCGATATCATTACAGATCTGACTCGACATACTGCCTGGACGATTCAAACCGGTGAATCATTGGGCGGCTGGGAAGCATTGCCGCCAAGAGATGTTTTTGATCTTGAGTATTGGATTCTTGAACAAGCCAAATTAAAGAAAGCACCTGGAGCGGTTAAACCGCATCTTGGTAAGATTGCCGTTGTTACAGGTGCTGCAGGTGGCATTGGCAAAGCGATTGCTGAACAGCTGCATGAGGATGGTGCAGTAGTTGTTGGTTTGGATATCAATCCGGACGTTACAGAGGCACTTAATAAAAGTGGTCTTAGCGGACATGTTTGTGATCTTTGTGATGAAGTCGCAGTGAAAGTTGCCATAGATGCTGTCGTTGCGACGTATGGCGGGCTCGACATTGTGGTCTTAAGCGCCGGTATGTTTTCATCGGGTGACATGATTGAAGACGTGGGCGATGTGTGGGACCAGACCATGGATGTAAATTTGACTGCGACACAACGGGTTTTAAAACATTCCATTCCTTACCTTAAACTTGGTGTAGATGCTTCAGTCATTGTTGTAGGATCACGGAATTATCCAGCGCCTGGTGCAGGTGCCTCGGCATACTCCGTATCCAAAGCCGGCGTCACTCAACTCGCACGTGTTGCTGCACTTGAACTTGCAGGGGATTACGTGCGCGTGAATATACTTCACCCCGATGCAGTGTTTGATACAGGGCTCTGGACAGACGAAGCATTGGAACGTTCTGCTAAACGCTACGACATGACTGTAGAAGAATATAAAGTGAAAAACATGTTGGGTCGTGAAATAAAATCGACTGATGTTGCGAGATTGGCATCGACCATGGCGAGCGATGTATTCTGCGCAACTACAGGCGCGCAGATACCCATTGATGGCGGCTCAGACCGCGTCATATAGCTGCGAACCTCATTTCCGCACCACGGCGTGTCGCGGATACCTAATAGCGGATCTGTTAGAATAGATGATGGAAATTTCGGGCCAGAGGCCACGATGCCCAGTAATAAATTCCGAAGCTTAATATACAATTCTGCCATTCGGCGACTGGCAGCTACTAATAGCTAATCTGTCAGAACTTTTGAATCAAGTGGGGAGTGGGGTCTCCCGAGATTCCAATACTACGCATGAGTTGCAAGTGTGGGAAAAACTCGCCAAGCTCATACAGATTATGAGCATCGCTGCCAAAACTGATCAATGTCTTTTTCTCGAGACAGATTGTAATGAATTCCGGGTCGGGATCGTTGGTATGAAAATTGATTTCAGCTGCTACGCCATTTTTGAGCAGTAGATCTGCAAGCCATGGAAAAAGTATCGGGTCCGGTTTAATGCCAGCACGGCGAAAGGAGCGGAAGGGATGCGCCAAAATGTCAATGCCGCTTGCACAGAGATTGCTGGCAATGGATTTAAACTCCTCTGCAAATGCGCTTTCATCTGCCGGATCTACATTCTGCCAGTGAACAGCGCCAACCCTGAGATCGAGCTGATCATAATGGTTCTTTTTAATCACTTGTCCGCCTTGCAAGTCATTGTCGATCTCCATGCCGACATGCACAAAGTCATCCCGGTATTGCGTTAGCTCTTCAAGATAGGCATCCATACGAAAATTTTCCCCGGGCAATTCATCAATGCTAGAGTTCAAAAATCGTTGTTTGTTAAAATCATCTTCGTTGGTATAGAGTTGGGCGGAATGTTCGGTAATAACAAGCCCTCCAAGATTCAATGTTTTTGCGAGTCCTATGGATGTGGCCATCTGCATGTTTTCTGAGCAGTAAGCGTATTGGGTATGATTATGACGGTCGATCAAATTATAGGGCATCGCCAGCGTTTCGATACGTGCATCAATTGATTTATCACTGATATCGACAATGTGATAAGGATGCGGTGTTTCACAGAGTGCACCAATTGAGAGATAATTACAGCCATTTAATTCACTAATTTCTGAGGCTGTATGACAATGCCCGCCGATCGTTAAATTGACCTCTGCCTCTTCCATTGCTGCGATTATCGCTTCCTGGTTATCAAAATGGAAATAGAGCTCTCCATCCGGTTGATGCGCCAGATGCTGCAGGGCAATAACCGGGCCGCTAAAACCGTCTGATCGTACAGATCTCAGGCGTGCAAGGTCATCATCAGAACGATGATAGTTATAACCAGGAATTTCTGAGTCATGAAAAATTTCGATACGCATTCCGAGAATATCTACGCGTGTACCGGGATTCAGAAAATAATCGTAGACGTTTGTCGGATCATGATTACCGGGAATGGCGATGTAGGGAATGCTCAGCTTCTGCAGAATATCTCGGATGATACTGAGATCCTCTGGCGATTCCGGGCAGTCTATAATATCGCCACAAAGAATCAAGAGATCAGCCGGCTGAAAACGGTTTATTCGTTCGACGAGTTTTAAGAGCAAATGATTCGATAAATCCGAGCGTCTTTGGCTGATCGGACTGCGTATCTCGCTATAGTGAAGATCTGATATAATTATGAGTCGTGGCATAAATCATCCTTTATTAAATTTCTAATTACCTGAGGTATTTATTTAGAGGCTACCCAGATAAATCAGGAATCCTGCGCGATATATTAGTGCAAACCCGGTTCAAATCAACGTCTAAAAGCCTTGCCAAATGCCTAAATATTGCAAGATATAAAATCCGATGGGAATGGTTGCGAGTGAGAAAAATGTACTGACTACAGCAGTTTGAGAGGCGAATTCAGGGGAGCCACCATAGAGTCTGGTTAACACTGCCGGTGTTAGAGCTCCGGGCATTAAGGAAACAATGAGGCCTATCTGCAAAACTAAATTATTTAAAGGCAGAAATGTCAGTATCCAAATATAAATCACCGGAAGAATGATCAGTCGGCAAAATGTGTAGTAAACAACATCTCGATTGAAAAGTTTCAGGCCCACATCATAAAGCGTCATGCCAATAATAATGAGAGCGAGCGGTATGGATGCATTACCGGCTTTGCTAGTGATCTTAATTACGATTTCCGGTACATATTGAGACAGTCCTGTACAGACAATAAGTACAGAAACGATAATGGTTATAAAATTGGGCGATAATATTTTCTTGAGTCCGGACTTCAGATCTTTCGCTCCCAGCTGGGCAATGCCCATCGACCAGTAGAGACTCACCGAGCCCAGATTGAAAATAAATAACCAGGCAAGATTTTCTTCAGATAATGATCCTATAATAACGATGGGCAGGAATCCAAAATTGTTAAATGAGCAGATATGCCAAAATGTTCGTTTTAGATCTGTATCATCTTTTTTTGAAAGCCCTTTGGCAAGGACTAATCCACCGACTGTGCCTATAGCAATCAGCAAGATACTGATAAGAGGTAGGCTGGCATTTTCTTTTAAGTTTTCGAATTTGACGGTTTTTATAATTGTTGAAAAAGCCAGCATGGGAAAGAGGATTAATATGACAAGTTTATTGAGGCTTTGGATCGTCTTTTCGTCATTAATTAATTTCAGTCGCCTGGCAAGAATACCAATAGCGAACATGCCAAAGAGTTCGAGGACTGCATATATAATCAGTGTTGTATCAGTCATGAATCATGGTCAGAATTTTCTCTTATGCGGTTGGCTTCATCCGCCAGTTTTCGATTAATGTCATCCATACGATTTAATTGTTTATTTACTTTGCGGCCACGGAAACTGGTGACCATTGCTTTGGTAATATAATAGCATGTAATTGTACCAACAAAGGTGCATATGAGCCCTCCGACCAGTAGGATGATTAAAATATCGCCGCCTTTTTGCCACAATTCGCTAAGCCATTCCCAGGTGGACATATTGACATCGGGTTTTTTAAAGCTCGCCTCCAGGCCCGTCACCAGTTTACCCAGCCAAAAATAAAATGCATATAAGGGGCCAAATGTTATGGGATTTGAGATCGTGCAGCCAACGATGGGCAGAAGTTTGTTGCATTTTATGAATGGTAAAATAGCGATAAGAATGAGGATTTGGCCTCCCGGGGGAACAATTAATCCAACACATACTCCAATTGACACACCTACGGCAACCTGGTGAGGGCTGCCTTTTTGCCGCATAATCTTGAGATAATAATAGCGTAGGGGTCGCTTAAACATGAGTCTCCATAGTCCCCACAGAATACGAGTGTATAAGTTTGGTTTTATAGTGCCCTTGATTCACTTCAAGTTCCACGGCGAAAAGATCGCCCGGTTCAAGATTCCAGGGAAAGCTCTTATTATGACAGAGGATTTCGCTGAGTATTGCGAGCATATCCGGTTCATGCAAAACTGCCAGCATCCATTGATTTTCTGTATCGCCATAGTTGAGTGCTGCTCTGAGAATATCTTCAATTGAACAGCCGGGTGCTAAAATGATTAATGGTATTGCTTGCTGTACATAGCCAATAGCAGCACATATAATCGTAGCAGTTTCCTGTGTTCGCACAAAGGGGGAACAGACAATCGGGCTGGGATTGAGCTGATTCGCCTTCAAATACTCGGCGATCTTCTCAGATTGCCTTTGACCCAGTTCTGTTAACGGACGTTCGGCATCATATGAAACATCCGAATCTTCTTTTGAATGAGCATCCGCATGATAAATTAAAATTAATTTCATAGCTGCAAAATACTCATCATATGAACTGATACAATTAAATGAAATGATTAAAAGCGCCAAATACTTTAAAATGCCCAAGATTCAATGCTTGTTCTTTCTGGTCAAATGAGAGCTGGCATTGATAAGTTGAATCAAATTATTGATTCAACTTATCATATCTGACGAGGAATAGACCGTGGGGGTTTTCCTATTTTTTCAGAAATTAATTTTGGTATTTTTCCGTCTGCATGATGTTTAAGTATTTCCATATAGGCTACTTTCACGGAAATTATCCTAGTTTTCGTTGTAATTATTCGTCTTTCGTGATTGAAACCTCAGGTGAATGACTATAGATTCACTCAAAACCTATAAACCAAAATGGCAAAATAATGACTCTAATTCTTTTAATAGTAAGTATTACCCTCAGTTTAATCCTCTCATTAGTGGGTTTTATCAAAGATAAACAAGCGAAACGGCTCGTGGGATTCGTTGTCGTATTATTCATCAGCATGGGTTTATTGGCAACTGCAGTTCTTGATGGGATTCAATCCAAGACAGATAAGGATGCCTTAGATAATAAAATTGTTGATATTCAAACTAAGTCCAACACTAAAGATACCGAAATTTCAGATTTGAAAGAAGAGGCAAAAAGCAAAGATAAAAAAATTAAAGACAAAGAAGACGCTGAACGTAAATTAAAACTTTTAATCAATGACCTCAATGCAAAAAATAAAGAGTTAGATGAGAAATCCAAAACAGATTCGGCACGTGCAGAAGAAAAAATTAAAGGCCTTGAAACTGATATCGCTGCAAAAACCGCTACTGAAATTAAACTCAAAGTTCAATTAGAAGAGCTGTCAAATTCAGATTCGGCTGATAAGGGTAAACTTACCGAGCTGGTCACAAAGAATCAAACCCTGACAACTGAGCTGGATGATCTTAAACAGAAATGTGATGCCCAAAAGGAAGAACTTAAAGTTGCGTTAGAAAAATCAGATCAGCTGAATAACGAACTGACGAAATTGAAAGAAATGGGTACAAAAGGTTCCGCAGATCTCGCTGATAAAATGAAAAATATCGAGGCCGAAAAAAGCAAACTTGAAGACGCCCTAAAAAAATCAGGTGCCTTGGAAGTTCCACATTTCAATGCGGGCAATTTAAGTCTGCTAAACAATGAACCTAAAGCTGCAATAAAACATTTTACTAGGGCAATTGAACTTAAGAATGGATATATCGATGCATTACATTTCAGAGCAATTGCATACGGACAAACAAACGATTATAAAAAGGCATTAAAAGATCTCAACATTGTCATTTCAAATGGCACAGACAAGGAACAGATTCTGAATGCTAAATTACAGCGGGCATATACATCCTGCCAATTAAATGATAAATCTGCCATAGATCAACTTACAGAGATAATCAGCGAAGATAAGAAAAATGCTTATGCGTATCTATACAGGGGCGAACGTCAGATCAAGGAAAAAAAGTATGACGCTGCGATTAAGGATTTGGAAAAGGCCTGCAAGTATCAGGATTATTTCCTAGAAGCCAAGCAGTTAATCGTCGAAGCTTATAAGCTAAAAAAGGATAAAAAGCGTTCCGCTAAAGAAGCTGCTGAACTACTAAAGTGGCATGGTAAAACCAAAAGCGGACACAACCCGTTTAACTAGCCTGGATAATTCCATTATTTATTCGTAAACTCAATCAGTGCATTGAGCTTTACCAGGGCATTTCCTGAACTGATACTTTCTTTAGCTGCTGCATACGCAGTCTCCATTGAATCAGCCAACGATGATACATAGATTGCTGCGGCGGCATTGATCAGTGCTATATCTGCTTTAGGGCCACTGTCTTCTCCACTCAGAATTGCCTTGGTGATGGCAGCATTTTCTTCGGCTTCACCGCCTTTTAAATCGGCAATGCTGCTATACTCGTTTCCTGTAAGTATGCGTGGATCCAATTCATAGGTATTTACTTCGCCATCTTTCAATTCAGAAACCTGGGTATTTGACGTAGTGCTGATTTCATCGAGTCCATCTAAACCATGCACAACCATTGCGTGACGGCTACCAAGTTCTTTCAATACGGTTGCATGTACGACAGTGAGGTCCTTACTAAAAACACCCAGCACCTGTGCATCCGCAGCTGCCGGATTTGTTAGTGGCCCGAGCAGGTTAAATACTGTACGTACACCTAATTCACGTCGTGGCCCAATGGCATGTTTCATGGCAGAGTGCAAGAGTGGCGCGAATAGAAAGCCAATACCTAATTCACGAACAGCCTGACCGACCCTATCTGCATCCACTTCAAGATTTACACCGAGTGCTTTTAGAACATCCGCACTGCCGCATTTACTGGAAACTGACCGATTACCGTGTTTGGCAATTTTCACACCGGCACCGGCTGCGATAAATGCAGCTGTAGTAGAAATATTAAATGTTGACGCCCCATCACCACCTGTTCCACAGGTATCAACAATCGGTTGTTCGCCTGCATCTATCTTTGTGGCATGTCGGCGCATGGAATCTGCAGCTGCAGCGATTTCATCGATGGTCTCACCTTTTATAGATAAGGCCGTAAGAAATGCGCCGGTCTGTGCCTGGCTTAGTTCCCCATCCATCAGGGCATCCATAATTTCTGTCATCTCCTGGCGGGATAAATCGTTTCCAGCAATGAGCTGTTTAAATAGTGTAGTAAAGTCCATAGTGATTCCCTTTTAGTTATTGAAATATCAGATCTATAAATTAGGGCCAGCTGAACGAATTAATAGTCATTTATTGGGAATACTTATCGGAAAGGTGAAAATGTGAGATACTGACTTTGCTACGCGCGTCAACGTAAGCATTTGTGCGGGAGTGCGGGAGTGCGGGAGT
>JABSQK010000499.1 GCA_013215875.1 Lentisphaeria bacterium | reverse complement strand
AACAGCATTTATTCCAAATAGAGCCCCGCAAAATTTTTGGGAAATCGGTGCTATATTCAGAGCGATTCCCTGGCAGACAGTTAATCTGTCAGTATTTAATGAAGATTCGATAAGTACAACAGGCATGGCAGAGTATTATAAGGGAGATGCAAATCTTCTGGATCAATTAAAAATGACTGAAGAAGATGTAAATATCGGCACAATTAATATCAATACCTACAATACGAATGTCATTGAAGCGCTTCTAACAGGCATTCCTTTAGGCGGTACATATGCTGCACCAACGGGAACGGGCACAAACTTGACAGAAGATATCGCTGCTTTAATAGCAGAAACAGCGGGTACTATGGTTGCCGGGGACTGGTTATTTGAAAATGGATCGACCAATGCAGGAGGCGTGCCATTTGGAAATCGCGGTGAACTTGCTAAAATAACGAATTTATTCAATTCCCTGGCCTATGATCCACATACATTGACACAGGATACAGATGCAGCAAAAGAAGAAATAATCGGTAAAATTGTAAATTTATGTACAACCCGCGCAACATTTTATACTGTAATTGTAATTGCTCAGGGAATAAAAGAATTGAGGGATGCTGATGGTACTGTACTCGGCGGAACCAAAGGGCAATTTGATGACACAGATGCGAATGCTGATGGTGAATATGATTATGACAGGGTTCTTGCGGAACAAAAAATAATGGTCATATTACGGCGCGATTCATTTACAAATAAATTTGATGTATTAAGGTATGAATATCTTGACGAATAGATAATCACCAAGGATAAATCAACTTGAAAAAAATAATCCTTTTGCTGCTGACTTTTGCAGTAATTAATGCTCAGCAAAAAATTCCTAAAATTGGTCCCCGTTTAAATCTTAAAAATAAATATACCAAAGACCAGGATGATGTTTGCATATGGGAACACCCATCCCTAAAACTTCTAAGTACATTTATTGTTTCAGATAAAAAAGCCCAAAAAATATTTGTTTATGATTTTCAAGGGAAAATACTCCAGACCATTCCTGCCATTGCACCTGGGAACATTGATATTCGTTACAATATCTCCTTGGCAGGGAGTTTGGTTGATGTGGTGGTGTATAATCAGCGAGCCAAGGGTAATCGTATCGTTATGTATACGGTGGATCCAAATAAAGGAACATTGTCAAAGAAACGGGCTGATACGAATAAACTTTTCATTTCAGACAGCTTTGGCTCATGTCTGTATAAAAGCCCGGATGGTAAATTATATTCTTTTATCACAAGCAAAAAAGGGATTATTCAACAATACGAGCTGATTGGAAAAGGTGCAAAGTTTGATTATAAGCGAGTCCGGACATTCAACATAAATACGGATAAGATTATACGTAGTTGTGAATCATGTGTTGTCGATGATGAAGCAGGAATATTATATGTATCATCAAAAAAATTTGGCATATATGCAATTGATGTGCGAACTGGCTCAAAGGCTAAACCGACTTTAATTGTAAAACAGTTTGATAACAATTTGAGGGGATTTGAAGGCATAGACATTTATTATGATTCGCTTGGAAATGGTTATATCCTGTTATCAAGCCAGGACAATAGTTCTATAGGAGTATTAGATCGTAAAACATATAAATTTCTCGGAAAATTCAAAATTATGGGTGCAAGAAAAACGGACGGCATAGCTGTATCTGGAACAAATTTTGGCGGGCAATTCACTAGAGGATTATTTGTATGTCATACTGATGCTAAAGGGAAAGGCACGATACTGGTCTCCCAATGGGCGCAAATTTCTTCCGCATTTAAGCCCGTTCTTAGAATTAACACAAGACGGGATCCGAGGGCACCTGTAAAGCCCCTCCAAAAGAAAAATTAAAAAAAGCGTAAATAACTTTAGACCCATTCCTTTGTTTTATTAATGAACTGGTATACTGTCAATATTGCTGACGGCGGACGGCCGCTTGGTGCATTGCACTGAGAGGAAAGTCCGGACTCCGCAGAGCAGGAAGTCCAGTGGTTAACGCTGGATATTATGGTCTCAAAGCCATAATCAGGAAAGTGCCACAGAAATATACCGCCCAACTGCTGACTTATCATTAGTTCTAATTTGAACTGTTAATAAGTCAGCAGTTGGGTAAGGGTGAAATGGTGGGGTAAGAGCCCACCGGGAAAATGAGAGATCCTTTTCCGTCCAGGTAAACCCCTTCCGGAGCAAGACCAAATATGGAATACAGAAGCTGCTCGCTTCGCGTCGAAAGACAGTATTTCGGGTAGGTCGCATAGATGAATGGTCGTCACTTTCTTCGGGAAGTACAGGATCCGGCTTATAGCCGTCAGCATATTTTTAAATTGAGGAGCAGCAATGCCAGATATAAAAGAGCGGTCAGAAATAGATGATAAAGACAAATGGGACTTAAGTGATTTATTTCAAAATGATGCGGATTGGGAAATTGCATTTTCCGGGATAGATGAATTCCTTGCACCTTTGCAAAAACTTAAAGGAACATTGGGAAATTCTGCAGAAATCCTGGCAGATTGTATTAAACTGGATGATCAGCTAGATCGTGAATTAGGCCGCATCCATACATATGCTCACCTTAAATCAGATGAAAATACTGCAGATGCACATTACATGGGTATGCAAGACCGAATTCGGAGTCTTTATTCGCAGGCATCAGCAGAACTATCCTGGATTCGTCCAGAAATTCTTTCTATCGATGAATCTATTTTGACTGGTTTTCTGGAAACGGATATTTTACTTGAGTATAAACGGGCCATCGAGCTAATTCTGCGAAATAAAGCCCATACTCTTAGCCCGCCTGAAGAGAATTTATTATCACTTGTTTCGGAGCCCTTATCTGTTTCATCTAAAACATTTTCATTATTGAATAATGCGGATCTCGAATTTCCCATAGTTAAGAATGACCAAGGAGAGCAGCAGCGTCTGACCCACGGAAACTATGTTTTGTTTCTTGAAAGTAAAAATCGTGATACCCGACAAATGGCTTTCAATACCATGTATGATACCTATGGCAAACTTAAAAATACCCTTGCTGCAACACTCGATGGAAATGTTAAGAAAAATATTTTTTACGCCAAGGCCCGCAAGCACGAAAGTGCATTGAAAGCATCTTTATTTGCAGATAATGTCGAACAATCTGTCTATGACGGGCTCATTTCGGCCGTGGGTAATCACCTGGATTCATTTTATAAATATGTTGATTTACGTAAGCGTTGTATCGCTGTGGATGATTTAGATATGTACGATATCTATGTACCCATTGTGCCGGAATTTGACTTGCATGTACCCTATGAACAGGCATGCGACTGGGTTCGTGAATCAGTTAAGCCCCTTGGCGAACACTACCTGGCTATTATTGATAAAGCTTTTTCAGATAACTGGATAGATGTATACGAGAATAAGGGAAAACGTTCAGGTGCTTATTCAAGCGGTTCCTATGATAGTAATCCTTATGTATTGATGAACTACCAGCCGAATCTAAACTCAGTATTCACTTTAGCGCATGAGTTGGGGCATTCCCTCCATAGTTACTTATCTGTGCAAAATCAGGCACATATCTATTCCCAATATAAAATTTTTGTAGCAGAAGTTGCCTCGACAACTAATGAGGGATTACTATTTGATTATTTAATGAAAACGACAGATGATCCAAAACTAAAAGCATATTTATTAAACCACAAGTGCGATGAAATTAAGGGGACAATTTTCCGTCAGACCATGTTTGCAGAATTTGAAAAGCTTATTCATGAGAAAGCAGAGAACGGTGTTGCTTTAACCCCCGATGAACTTTGCGAAAGCTACTATGAGCTAAACGCTAAGTATTATGGTCCAGAGCTCTGTGCAGATAAAAAGATCGCTCTTGAATGGGCTCGTATTCCTCATTTCTATTATAATTTCTATGTTTATAAGTATGCCACAGGACTATCGGCAGCGGAACAATTTGTCAAAAATATATTAAGTAATGATGAATCACTGAAAGAAAATTATTTGAATTTTCTTAAGGCTGGTTGCAGCAAAGATCCATTGGATATTTTAAGCGATGCAGGTGTTGACCTTAGAAAGCCGGTGGTTGTAGAAAATGCCTTGAGAGGTTTTGGTGACTATGTGGACCAGTTGGCAGAATTAATTTAGCCAGCTATTCGAATACGCTATTTTAGTTTGCACTGAGTGGAAGGAACATGCGCTTTGTCGTATTATTTCTATTCCGGAGTTTATTGAAATTGTCTGATTTAATTAACATGTAGCGGCTGTCGAATATTTCTTGATCCTCCGCATCGATATCAATTTCAGAATTATATGTATATCGTAGCGATGGTACAATGCATGTGTGTATTGTTTTCATATATATCGCATCGCCAAGCTTATATGCATTATCAGCAATTAAAATAAAAAGTATTT
>JABSQK010000498.1 GCA_013215875.1 Lentisphaeria bacterium | reverse complement strand
GAAAACATCAGTTTTGAAAAAACGGTGGAAATCGTCGTACAGGAAGCAGCCGATAAATGCAAAGAGATGACCCTGAGACTTTTTATTGAAGCAGCTGAAGTTGCTTTGGAAAAGGGAATTATCATTGCCGATACGAAATTTGAATTTGGTTACTATGAGGGCGAAATTATCCTGATTGATGAAGTACTTACATGTGACTCCAGTCGTTTCTGGCCTGCATCCTCGTACGAAGAAGGAAAGAATCCGCCCAGTTTGGATAAGCAGTTCGTGCGTGACTATCTCGAAACCCAGGATTGGGATAAAACTGCTCCGGGTCCTGTTTTGCCTGATGAAATTGTGCAAAAAACACGCGAAATATACCGTGAAGCATATAAACAATTAACTGGTGAAGATCTCTAGAGGTTCTTTTGAAAACGTTTAATTTTTTACTGATTATTCTCCTTGGTATTTGTCTGTCATCGTGTGTAAGCCATAAGTCTGAAGCGATAATGAAGTTTCCCTTTAAAGTAGAAAAAGAAAATCCACCAGAACAAGGTATAATGAGTGACAAAGACTATGCTAAAATAGTCAAAAAAGAAAAGCGTCGTGTTGCGAAAATTAATGCAAGTATCACAAAATCAGTTTCCGTTTATCAACACGCTAGCTCATATCTCTGTTTTCAATATTATCGCATAAGCAATTGGCATTTGAAAAAGGTCGTCGACAATTCGAGGAATATTTATAATATTTCAAATGCAATTGTTATGCGTGCTGAATTGGCATATTTGAAAAAGAATTACAGTAAGGCAATTACGCTCTACATGGAGGCGGTTGACGGCTATAGAAATTACATCGACCTGGATACGGTAATTGGCCGGGAATATGAAATTGCCACTGAAAGATATGAGGGGAAACGAATCCGTAAAGCGGTTTTTTGGATAAATGCGGATGACGAGGCACTGGAGATATATGAGCATATCAATAGCGTCGCGCCTTTTTCAAAACATGGACCAGAGTCTCTCTACCGTTCGGCAAAAATCCTCTTCCGTGAGAAAAAATATTTTGAAGCGATTGAAAATTTTGATTTATTTTTAAATCGTTACCCGCGTTATAGGCTGTCCATTGAAGCCGATGTGCGAGTCGATCTAATTTATACGCTCTTGCAAAATGCCGAAGATTCCGATGGTGATTTTAGTCAGGTAAGACGTGCCCTGCGGGAAATTAAACTGGTAATTGCCCGCTACCCAAATCATGAACGAAGGGATGAAATGACTGCTCTAAAAGAAAAGGCAATCTATCTTGAAGCAAATCGCTTACTCGATTTAGGTAAATTTTACCAAAATAAAGCACACTACAGACCCCATGCATCGAAGCGTTACTTAGGTGATTTAATTCGACTCTATCCAAAATCGGAACTCATCGAAGACGCGGAATACTATTTGGATAAATTACCTGAAGACCCTGAACCACTCAAACCCTTACCACGAGTGAAAAAAGCAGAAAATCCCACGTGAAATATCTTGTACTGGGATTCCTCTTTTTACTTAGTTCCTGCGGCTATCGTATCCATAAAGGCAATGAACAGGCTATTCGCTCGTTAACTCTAATCAAAGTGGAGAATAAAACTGACGAAGCTCGTTTATCAAATTATGTAATGAGCAGGGTGCGCAATGCAATTAGTTCTGATAATCGCTTTAAGCTGGTGGAACAAGCCGCTGATGCAGAAATAAAATGTACAATTTCAAGCTATATGATTAAAGGAAAAGGATCAGCCAAACAGCAATCCAGTGATAAAGAACAGCAAAGCTATACAACGAACTACTGGGCCGTTGAGATAATTTTGGATTTTAGCGTGTATGAGGGGGATAAAGTGTCCCTGAAATTTAGTACGACGGGATCGGGATTCTATACGAAGCTGTCAGACCTGAACTCTGCCCGGCAAGATGCCATCAAACAGGCTTGCCATGTGGCTGCACTGCAAATGCTCGACAAACTGGCCATGGCCTGGTAAACGGCTACTTGCCACGGTAGTCCATTTTATTCTTTTTTACATCCACCGCTTTATTGTTTTCAATGATCATATACATATAAGCATTTTTACTCTCTTTATACTTAAAATGAATTTTGCCATTAGGGAATTTATTTATTGGATACACTGCAGCCATCAATACATCCCCGCTAAAAAGGTGCTTCTCAATCCAGGAAACACGGCCAATCTTAATGCGACCCGCACCATCATTTTCAATTGTATCAAGTTTGCTTTCAGCAACTAATTTTGAATTTACATATAAGTTCATTTTTCCGGCTTCGGCAGTTGCCACCACGTGCATCCACGAACTTGTTTTTACTTTGCCGCTATTTATTTTCGTATCGTTTTTGCCGTTTCCAACAGACCAGTAAAGTATTGAATTTTGAATATGCAGGCTGAATCCGATATTATTATTTCCATGTCTGGCGACAAGGTATTCAATATTTCCTGATTCTTGATGCTGGCGAAAAAATATTTCCACGGTAATTGCTTTGGCCTTGGATAGTTCATTGTTTCGTTCTTTCACACTTATCTGGTTACGCTTCACTGAATTAAAATCGATTAGATAGGGGTTATCTTTGGACGGCACTAATTTTAGTATTTCGGAGGCATTTTTGCTGAGTAAATTTGTCATGAGTTCTTCTGCAACTATGAGATTTTGTTTTTGGTGCCCCGGATATTTACTAATTACCTGGCGGCAATAGGCATAGGTTAATCCAAGATTCTTTTCCTTGTAGTAATAATGAGCAAGTGTCATTGCCGCCTTGCCGGCATTATTTCCAGACTCGCCAGGAAAATTTTCGATAATCCGTTTCAAATATTGATTACGAAAAAAGATATCTTTCTTTTTTTCATATAGCATGACCATTTCATTGCATGCAAACCAGCCATAATAATTGTTGCGACCATGGTATTTCTTGAGCAGCATATTTGAAAGGATATTTTTAAAATCGACTTCTTTCTTAATCGATTTATAATAATTTGCCAGTTTGAAATATGCTTTTCCACCAATCTCTCCATTATTTAATCCGCCCCATTTTGCACTGATTGTTTTTAAATGATCGATCGCAGATTCAGGATCCTTTTCTTTAAAGTAAAGATCGGCTATACGAAATGATATTAATGCTT
>JABSQK010000497.1 GCA_013215875.1 Lentisphaeria bacterium | reverse complement strand
GATTAAAATGCTCTGCTGGCCACTGCTTGGCAGGACCAAAGGCCGCTCCAGGAGAAATTACCAGAAAATTCTTTAAGTCATTTGACGGACTCTCCATCTCAGCAAACTCTGTCACCGGGTAGTTCAGATCCCAGTCACTGATCCCGCAACTAGTCGAAAACTCCAGATAGTGACTGCTTTGATGCAGACGATCTTCACCCGGCACACGTTTCCATTGCGGCATTTTGTAGTCAAGCATCATAGAACGCAGATTGCCTGTCCGACCCATAATGCTTTTAGCGCCGGCATTCCACAAGTCCCATATAGATCCAAAACTGTTGGGCAATACAATCGCTAAATCCGCATTCAATTCTTTAATCTCCGCCTTTTCATTTGCTGATAATCGCTTTCCTGTGAATGATATAATCCGGTCCACCCACTCAAACGATTCCCACAATTCCCGCAGCTTTTCAGGACATACGATGATGAGTGGAGTATCGGCTGTCTTTATTTGTGAAAGCTTGAACACAGCAGGTATCGTCATGACAGCATCGCCGAGCCAATTGGTGGAACGGATCAAAAGGCCATTCGACCATTTTATAGCGGACAGGTCAAAACTGCAAGGTGCAGAATATTCACCGATATCTGGATTATAATACTCCGCCATATATAGGGCTAGACACGTTCTGCCGATTCGATTGTAATTGGCTCGGTTGGCACATCGCCATGGCTACCAACGTAACCAGTTTCAACATCAGCGATACTGTTTACCACATCCATGCCATCGGAAACTTTGCCAAATACGCAGTAACCAAAACCGTCCTGACCCGGAAAATTCAAAAAATCATTATCCTTGTGATTAATGAAAAACTGTGCACTTGCACTGTGTGGATCAGGCAGGCGAGCCATAGCGACTGTCCCCTTATCATTTTTCAGACCATTAGCAGCTTCATTTTGAATAGGTGGTTCTGTATCTTTCTCATTCATATCAGCATCCATACCACCACACTGAATCATAAAATCCTTCATCACACGGTGAAATATCAGCCCGCTATAAAAACCGCTATCGACATAACTCAAAAAGTTTTCGACTGTTATGGGTGCTTTTTCATCGTCTAGTTCAATGGTGAAATCACCCTTGCTTGTTGTAAATTTTACATTTGTCATCCTAA
Source organism: Lentisphaeria bacterium (assembly GCA_013215875.1). Lineage (GTDB taxonomy): Bacteria > Verrucomicrobiota > Lentisphaeria > JABSQK01 > JABSQK01 > JABSQK01. The sequence continues at coordinate 2,989 of JABSQK010000497.1, read as the reverse complement.
AACTCCATTAGTGTTTGTTAAGCCAATAAACTATTGCGATTTTTCTGCCTTTCAACGATTTACACGAACTATTCTAACCGATTCTCTTTCCAGTCCATCATAATATCACCAATCAATAACTTTATTGACAAAGTATCCTTCAACCCTTACTTTCAACTTTGTGCTTAAATAAATAAAACCAAAATATAATAAGATTGGAAAGGGAAAAGTTCTATGTTAATTTTACCTCGACTATTATCAATTACTTTATGTCTTATAATCATACCCCTCAGCCTGAAATCCGAGCCTGAAAAACCAACTACTCCAAGTCCCAATATCTCAAAATTTTATTCCGAGGCTGTAAACTTACTTGGCGCACGTCTGAAAGAGAGGCTGAATTCAGGAAAAAAGGTTTCAGTATATACGAAACTTAAAAAGAAGCGACAGAAGGTCGTCCTGGTCTCTACAAAGGGGGCAGCATTAATGTATGAGATAAAAACGAATTATGGCATGACTAAGGGGAAGCTATCCTTGAAGGATATAAAACCTGTTGATCTAGCTAATACGTTATCAAAATCCATTAGCTCGGCAAAAGATGGCACCGGTTTATTAGCACTCTATACGGTGTATTACAACAGTGGCTACAGCAAGAAATCCGGCGCTATCTATAAACGGCTGAAAAAATACCCTGAGCAATTTAAAGAGGCAAAAATACGCAAGAAAGCAATTGCCGCTCAATTGGCAAAAAAGAAGAAAAAGAAAGCACCTAAGGCGGCAGCGAAAAAATCCAAGGGAAATAGCGGCTCTATTTGGCCAGCTACTTATGCCTGGATGGCCAAGGTAAAACCCTACTATGTAGCGGTAAATGGCAAAGAATCAGGCAAGGGTAGCAAATCCAGCCCATGGGATATCTCTTCGGTACTCACAGGAAAGCAGAAACTCGATCCCGGTTCGGTTGTTTGGGTTCTGGAAGGAAATTATAAGAACCCGGGACGTACAAAAAAAGATTGGCACACGATTGGACGGATAAAAGGAACGGCTGAAAAGCCGATTGTTATTCGCGGGGAACTAGGTGCCCGCGTAACTCTGGATGGCGGCTTAAAAGTTGGGGGTATAGAACATGTGTGGGTTTGGGGACTGGAAATTACCGCTAGTGAGAATATTGGCCGCTCAAGAGACTATCGCACTGCGCCGAATTTAGATCTGCCTGAAGGGGCCCTGCAGATACTTGGTGGCAGAAATTGTAAGTATATAAATCTGATCATTCAGGAATCTTCCGCAAACGGAGTTGGATTTTGGAAGCCTGCTAAGGACAGTGAAATATACGGCAGCGTTATCGCAAAGTATGGCTATCGCGATGCCAAGCGTGGCCATGGTCATGCCATCTATACCCAGAATTTGAAAGATGGTAAAAAAATCATCTCAAATAATATCATCTGGGGACACCCCATTCATGGCTGTTTCTCCATTCATGCATATACCGAAGGATCGTATATCAATAATTATGAGGTGATAGAAAATATCGTCTATCATGGCGGCCAGCCCAAACGATCGCCATTCCTCATTGGAGGAGGTAATGGGGAAGGTGGAACAACCGACATCTATATCGAACGCAACCTTCTTTACGGCATCCGGGGCATAGAAATTGGTCCCTATAGCAAAGTGCCAAAAAATACGGATTGCCATATAAAGGACAATGTCGTGGTCGGTGGCAACATTGCCATTCAGAGATACAAACTGGCAGAGGTTACAGGTAATACAGTATATGGGCGAATATCAGCCAATCAGGTAGATGAATTTGTGGATAAGGATAATAAGGTCAATCCACCAAAACCTAAAAAGCCATCGGTCTATGTATTGCCAAATAAATACGATCCCAGCCGGGCTCATATTGCCGTCTACAATTGGAATAAAGCGAAAACTGTAAAAGTATCACTCGACGGATTTATGAAAACGGGCAACATCGAACTTCGCGATCCATTGGATTACTACGGCGAACCTATCTTTAGAGCTAAAGTCAGCAATAGCGAAGTGACAGTTCCACTAGGTGGAAAAGATTTTGTTGTATTCGTTCTTCTAAAAAAATAAATAACACAGGCGTCATATTATGAGTGAAAGTAAAAAACCGGATTTTAAATTTGTCACACCAATACTTTGTGTGAACAATGTTGCAGATAGCCTAAAACACTATGAAGATATCCTGGGCTTCAAAATAGAATGGGCCTGGTCAGAAGAAGGTTTTGGCACAGGATTACCAACATTCGCGTGTGTAGTCCGCGGTGATATTAGTTATTTTTTAGCAGAGCAAAGCCAGGGAACGCCTGGAGCATGGTCAAGTTTATTCCTCGACAATAGAGATGATTTAGATGCAATTTATAATGAATACCAGGCGAGTGGGGCAAAGATCCTCGAAGCACCAGAAGATAAATCCTGGGGCATGCGAGAAATGCTCGTGGAAGATATTGATGGCAATAAATTTCGCATCGGTTGCAGCCTTGAAGAATGTGAGTAGTACGTGAGAGCACTTCTACAGCGTGTTTCCTCAGCATCTGTTACGATAGATAATGAATGTGTTGGCAAAATTGGACCGGGGCTGGTTATTCTTCTCGGCATAACAGAAACCGACGACAGTGCCATAGCAGACTGGGTAGCGGATAAATCTGTGAACCTCAGAATCTTTAATGATGCGGATGACAAAATGAACCTCTCAGCGTTGGATACGTCTGCTGAGATTCTCATCGTATCGCAATTTACCTTATATGGCGATTGCGATAAAGGCCGCCGACCCAGCTTTGTAAAAGCATCGCGGCCTGACCATTCAAAACCGCTCTATGAGGCATTTGTCGAGAAGGTACGCAGCTATGGTCTGACTGTTGCCACAGGTGTATTCGCTGCCGATATGCTCGTGCAAATAAACAATGACGGCCCTGTCACCCTGATGGTCGAGAAAGAAAACGAATAGAAAACGTTTCACTGCCCAGCTTAGCCAAATATTCAGGCTAATTGTTCG
>JABSQK010000496.1 GCA_013215875.1 Lentisphaeria bacterium | reverse complement strand
TTTGTCTGGCGATATAAAGCAACTCGACGAAGCAGGTGCCTATATAGAGACACCGAGTGGTCATTGCGGAATTCACACCCCCACCCACCTTATTGGTGCGCCTATGACTGAAGATAAAAAAGGGGTACAAGGGATATTCATGTATCACGACTGTATCACAGACCCGTTTCAATTTACAAATAATGCAGAATCGCTCGATGACACAGGAAAAGAAATGGAAGAAAAACTTCGCCGAGCCTTTGCTGATTATTCCTGGAAATAAACGCCCGGCTGCCGCACTGACTCATCGATCACAATTACAATTAATTCTTTCTCAGATGGGTGCAATGCAGGAACAGCACCAAAAAATAAAGATACGAGGAAAAACTCTTTCACAATAAATTTATATTAGATGAATTAACATATTAATTAAGCCAATTATTATTTATTGTAAACTATTGCTCAGTAGTTGATTCAAGAAAAAGATGCACTACTTTAGGCCATGCTAAAAATTATATCTCATAACAATATCAATTACAATCATCAACATTAACATTGGTTCAAATAAGTGAATAACCCCGATAAAAAAACCGCCCCAGGTAAACAAGACCGTAAAGCTAAATCCCGACTCAAGCGCTTCACGCTCTGGTTTCTAGTACCACTAGGCCTCATCGGAGCGTGTACCGCTCTTGCGCTTTACGTTAAACTTTCAATCAACTGTAATTTCAACACTGTCGTACCGAATCAGGTTTATCGATCTGCCCACCCCAGCATTCAGAAACTGAGTCAATGGAAAAAGAAATATGGAATCAAAACTGTGATTAATCTGCGCGGTTCAGGGTTTAAGGGCTATGAAGAATATAGTAAGGCCGTCAAAGGACTTGGATTAAATCTAATCACCCTGCGCTTTAGCGCTAAAAGACCACCACCCACGCCTGTACTACATCAATTGATCGATGCACTAAGCAATAGTAATAAACCGATACTTCTTCATTGTCGCTCGGGCATAGACCGCGCTGGAATGGCATCAACATTGGCGCAAATGTCTATCGGCAATGAATCCTACGATGATGCGATAGACCAGAGGCCGATATGGTCAAAACACGCCAAACGACAGGATGGCTATATCGAGACGCTCTTTGAGGATTATGAAGCAGACAGAATCGAAGCCGGAAAATCAACCGGCTCATGGACTGAATTTCACACTTGGGCCATGAATCAATACCATCCGAAGTACTACCGGATATTACTCGAACACGCCCCATCAATTCAGGCTCGCCCTGGTCAAAAGCTTTCATTTCCAATAAAATTGACCAACAAATCAAAAATGCCTATACCAGCCGGTCAAGCCGGCTGGGAATTCGGTATCGCTGTTTTTCAGGGCGATTCAGTAAAGAGTTACCCAGACAAGCAATTCGGCAAGCGAGCACGTTTGCCTCGAGAGGATCTGGCTCCCGGTCAATCACTGGAACTGGTTTATAAACTGCGTATTCCAAATGAACCGGGCGAATACGAATTAAAGGTCGACCTAATTGATGAAAACCGCTCGTATTTCGGTAGACAGGGATCCAAGGTGACAAATTTAAAACTCCATGTCATCACCGACCAAGAGTCCGCCCAATAAAGCGCTGGCCAAAATAAGCTCGATGCTTTCATCTCTTCGATCTGATGCATAGCAGCGCAGGACATTCAAAAAAAACTACTAGGCGATATAACGAAACTGGAAATACTTTCACAATTACTCATTATAAATTTATATTAAATGAATTAATAAGAAATAAAGTAAAACTCTTAGTTAGATAGTCGGCATATAAACGCAGTCTCAGAACGGCCACGATACAGCATGACGTTCACCCCCATTTGCGTAGGGTACTTCAATGATTGTGCATGGTTGAATGGTCAATAATGGATGCAAACATTTCTCCGAACTACACCAAGCGCAAAGTGGGAGAAAGCTAAAACCTCATGCCAGAGGATTGGGATCAGCACCAAAAAAAGAAGTCCGAGCGCATGGGGTAATATCACAGATTTCGACCTACTGATGTATCTGGATGTCAGCCGCACTCGCATCCAACGGTGAACCAATGTTCAATCGAATCCAACTCACATTGAGATGAGCGATTCTCCCTTATTCCTTGTAGCTTGGGGACTTCATCTAGGCATGGCTATCAAGCGGGTCGGTATCCTGGATCCAAGGATGATGCAGCTTAGCTACATCATATTAAGGGTGAGCGCCTTTATAACGATGATTCAGTATTACTTCCGCACTGAGAATCAGTTTTTGAACAAATTCATATTCTATTTCTTCACGAGATTTGGCAGTGGCGAGAATACCCGAATGACCACGCTCTGTATATGAATATACCCACAGATCTCCATGCTGAAAAATTGAAGTCCCCTCGCCTTCTTTAGCAAAGTGATCAACGAGAGAGTCTAACCCACGTCTACGTACTTCGTCTAAGATCTGATCCTCAGAAACAGTAATAAAATCAGAAAACTTTAATTTTTCCAGCGGGCTTGGTCGTTCAGAAGTTTCAGGTCCTTTGGTTCCTAAATAGTCGTGTGCCCAACGAAAAAGATTCATATCCTTCAGCAAGAGAGCATCCAACTGCAGCTCAATTGGTGGTGGTAAAATAGAGTTCATATTTTTTCTCTAGATAGTTAAGCGTTCAAGACCGTTTTAATCGTCATCGGATTCTGATAATCCAAGAGTCGCCGGACTATGATCAATATAGTATTCCCCATTCTTTTCATAAATAAATGCTTCCTCATCCTGTATTTCTATAGTGAGATCACTATGGGCAATCGTATAATCTCGAAAGGATCCATTCGCATCTCTTACTCGAAAAAAGAATCGTCCATCAAATGATTTACAAAGTATACCCTTTAGCTTTGTTATTTTCTCTGGTTTCATTACATCCTCTATTTATTTATATCTTACGATATCACAAAGATCGTTAACTGCATCCATCATCACTAAAATCGTTCCGGATGCTTCTCTCGCATAGCATCATAAGCAGATCCGTGGATATCTTTCAATTCTGCTTCGATGCTTTCGTTTGCTTCTTGCCACCTACAGTGCCTATAGACCTCTTTTAATACACTTACTTGATATCGGTGCGACATAACATAATCCATGCAATCGCCCATAGAACCTCGTGGATAAGAAATATGGAAGTGTATTTCATAGATGAGTGATTTGAGAAAAGGTATATTGATATGGCCCAAGTCCGCAAGTGTATTTAATGTGTTGGGGTATTCAGCCAAGTCCAGACAGTAAAATGGAGCGCTTCCTCTAACAGACTCATCGGTTCCATTCATCAAGATAGTTAATACCTTTTCGGGGATAAAAGTTCGGGCCAATCCAAGTTTCAACTTAGCGCACATCTTCTTAGATCCTTCTTCCTTATCCATAAGAAGGAAGGTAGTCGCCATAGCAATATCAGCGGACTTTTCTTTCTCCGGTATTTGGTCAAAGTATCGATCATATATTGCTTTATACTGTTTCAGTTTTCCATCTAGTTCATCAGTATCCACAATTAAGCTCTTCTTAGTGTAAGGTGCTGACAGGCCTTCGGACAAAACCTATAAAGTGCATAGACCTTAGCTAATTGAGCTTTTGTTTTTTTTATAACTTCGACAGTTAATGATTTATTTTTTTCGCTGTATTCATACATAATTATAAAACTCTAAGTTTAATTTAACCGTCCTTCATTTGCACCATACCCCATTAAAACTGTACATCAGCTAGATGCTGCTCAAGCATATCGCGGAATTACCCAAGGCCCACTGATCGAAAAAACAGTCAGCAGAAATTTTGGTCCTGGTCCGATGCTATGCGCGCCGGCGACGACTGGCTCTCTGCCTTGTGGGCAAGAATTAAACGACTCTCCTACTTCTTGTGGCTCGGGGTCTTCATCCGGGCATGGACGTCAATCGGGTCGGTGATATCTGGCCAACAATTGTGCAGCTTGGCTTCGAGTTCGGGAATCGCAGGTAGCCGTCCGGTTAGATGGGCAGAGAGTCTTTGACCCAAGGTATCGAGCCGAGCCATAAGCCCGCCATAGCGATGCTCCATCACTTCCCAACCAAAGGGCCGATAGGTGGTCATCCACATATCGCGGTGACAGTGCCACAGCGCTCGCACTAGCCGCTTCAACTCTGGCAGGTCAGCCTCGACGATGCGCTTGAGCTTACGATCTACCACGCAGGACCTTACCAGAAACAATTGTACCACCAGAAATGAATGATGACATCGACATTATCGATTTAGGCGATGAAACCTGGTTACCTCATGTTTAAACCTTTGACTCCTCTGGTTGATAGCTTAAAGAGAAACAGCTAATATTTTCAATTTCAAGGATGATTAAAATGCTGACTATTGATTTGACTGAAAAAGTCGCCGGTCAGTGGCGGTGAAATAGCTTATGCCCTGTGTCAGGGACTCGTGGCCGCCGGAGCAAGAGTTCTGGCGCTGGACCTGAATATAGACCGTTTACAGGCAGACGAAAATATCGATGCCATGCAAGTTGATTATCAGTTCTTCGGATGCAATAGTTGCAGTAAGCCAAAGAGTCTCTGAGACATATGCTAAGGTGGATATTTTTGTCCACGCTGCTGGGGTAAATGTCGCTGGAGCTGTCGATGATTACCAGGAAGATGCCTGGGATAAGGTAATGAATGTTAATCTGAAGAGCGCCTTCTTTTTAACCCAAGCGCTATTGCCGCATTTTTCGACAGATAGCATGGGTAAAATTCTTTTCATAACATCGATTTCTGCGCGGCACCTTGATGTGTGCCGATACTGTTTTTCCTGATAACAGTGAAATGTTTATTCTTCTGACTCTGTCCCTACGTAGATTGGCAATGTAATGCGAACATGGCCATGCCCCTTTAATGCGGTCTCAATTTTGTAAGTCCCGCCATATTTTTCCACACGATTTTTACTGAACTGCAAATCACGTTTTTTCTGTTGGATCGTTTTATTTTTTTCTTCCATGTCACTATCTAAATCAACAATCCGATAAGACCCGCTGTCTATGATGTCTACGACAACTGATGGCACATTGTCAATATCTTCCGTTTTACAATTCAACTCTATCGTTGAATCTGGTGCGCCTGATGCCACATTTGAATATATCCCATACTTAATATTTATAAAAAATACTTGTCGCATTAATGCAGGATCAACTAATATTTCAGCATGGCTGTCTATAGTCTTTTTCATGGTGATATTGCACTCATCCATTGCTGTTTGACACATCGTTACAGAATCTTCTAGAATAGCAGAAATACTCTCAATATTTTCAGTTCCAAGCTCCCCAATGAACTGTTGTTGTAAAGTAATAATTTCAGAAACCTTCTTAAAGATATCTTGTAGCTCACTAATTTGTTTATAATGATCAGAGTGATGGCTGGCAAATACCTGCAGCGCTTCCGAAAGCGATGGAATATACGTCTGGCCGATGTCATCAGAGCCAAGAAATTCCGCCAGAGAGCCGTCGTCCAACCTTGTTTTCATATCAGCGAGTATTTGCAGATCCAATAATTCAATTAACTCATTGTCAGCTTTCAATGCATCGCTGGATATTTCGTCTACCTTTAACTGCAACACCGTTAAAGCATTACCAATATTATGAATGATACCTGTGGAAATTTGTAGCATTCCCTCAGCATGTGCATCATTAATACGATCATCAACTTCTGCCATTTTTGCGGAATTTAATTGAGCTTGCATAACAAGATCAGCAATTGTCTGATAAAGATAAAGCTCTTCAATCTCAGATTGCGTAAAATCATTTTTTTCACCAGACTTAAGCAGGAGAAATAAATAATCCTCTTCAAAGTAACGGAATGATGTCACTACTGCAGTTGAAGTCTGCTCTTGAAGTTGCGGTGTTAAAAAGCTCGACATGTCTTTTTCTGTGAGCAAATGCGGTCGTTTGCTCCAGTAAAAATCACGGGTTAATTCTGCATCGACATTTAATGAATCTCCTTTTTTAATCGCCCCCTCAATACGTCCGTCATTGCCCTTCGTTGCAAGACTCAAGAACCTTGCATTTGAACTCTCTTGGGATTTGTCATAATGAAATAATAGTACAGCATTTACTTTTAATTTGTCTAAATAAAATTTGCTAATCCACTCAAGTAATAAGTCATGCTCACCGGTCTGGGATATTTTTTCAAGCATATCATTGGTGAAGTCTACACCACCATGAAGCGTGGTGTAATTCTTTTTTGACAAAGCAGCACTACTGCGCTTCAATAGCACAATTTTCATCACGCTTGCAAGAAGTAATATACTTAAACAAGTAATTGCGATTGCCAATGTAATCTCCTAACCTGGGCCCTTGTTGCCATTTTATTTTTCACCTAAGCTAGCACCTAATATATGGAAATCTACGTAATTAATGCCCTATTAGCAGATTTGTCCCTTATTTTAAGCACCGCAAACACGTGGCATTGGCATAGATTCTTTTGCCATATCTGCATGCAGTAATTCACAAATTAATTGATTCTTCAGGTCCTGAAATTCAGGATCATTCCATAAATTATTGAGCTCTTCTGGATCCAATTCCAGGTCAAACACTTCCCCATAGTCACGGTTTAAATAAACAGTCAACTTATAGCGTTTGTTCACGTACGTCTTTACGTGGATAGTCGTTGGCTCATGGTGATGCTCACAAATGATATGGTCCCGGACATGACTGCCCTGAAGCCAGTTCTCTTTCTGTGACTTACCGGTCATCTCAAAGGGAATTTCAATATCGCAAAAATCCAGAAAAGTCGGGGCTAAATCAACCAATGATTGAAGCGCATTTGATTCCATGTTTGCTGGCACATGATTCGGATAGCGCACAAGAAATGGTAGTTTTATCATGTCTTCATACATAAATGGCCCTTTTGCAATTAACCCATGTTGCCCAAAAAAGTGCCCGTGGTCAGTCGTATATACGACAATTGTATTATCGGCAAGACCAAGTTCATCGAGCTTATCTAGAATTTTTCCCACATGGTGATCCGTATAACTCATCATGCCATAATAAACAGCCATGTTATGAGCCAAATCCTCATCGCTAGACAAATGGCTGTGCATACCATGCATTGATTGCCCATCTTCATCCCATGCAGAAAAATCGGGCTTTTCTGTTTGGGTCATCTGAAAATGCTCAGGGTTATTTTCGTGCTCTCCCCGTGTCACATGAGGCACAGTCAAATTAGCAGAGTCGTACATATCATGCCATGGATCCGGAACAAGGTATGGTGGATGTGGATCTGGAAAACTTGCCCAAAGAAAAAACGATTCATCCTCATTATTATATTTTTCCAGTAATGCATTCGTGCGTTCAGAAATAAAATTATTATAATGAAGTTCTTCTGGAATCTCCCAACGTGTATCTTTACTCGCACGAGATCCTGTCGGGGCCTGAAAGAAATCCTGCCAGTTATCAAAGCCTTTCTCTTCCATCCATATCGCATAATGCTGGCCGGCATGAGCTTCATCACAATGATTCCGCAATAACTCGACATGTTCAAAGCCATAAAATGGCTCATTAAAATTTCGCCAAAAGTCCAGGTCCTGCATAATTGGATAGCTCTCAAGAGATGTATATTTACCCGATTCAAATAACTGCTGAAAGTGCGCCTTCCCTACTAGTGCAGTACGGTAGTTATGTGCGGTAAAATCTTCGCCGACTGTATGCTGTGTTTCCATCAATTTTGTCCCGAGGCTCCAGGCGCCGTGTTCTCTGGGGTGTTTACCAGTGATAATAGATGAACGGGTTGGTGTACAGGTGGGATTCGGGCAATAAGCTCTGGTGAATAATGTGCCTTCTTTTGCAAGGCGGTCCAAAGCTGGCGTCTTAATTTCGGAATTTCTACATGAAATCGTATTCCAGTGCTGCTGGTCACTTGTAATTAATAAAATATTAGGTCTAGGCATCGTTTCTCCATATAATGAACAAGTATCAATCTAGCCGTAATCAATTCATAGTCTAAGCAATAGTCATATTTATTGTGCCTTCGAATATGAGAATAATGATCATAGCAGATAATGTTTTCATAAGTTGCTTTATATCGTATGAAACCCTAAGTTCAATTATGTTACAAACAATTTGCGCAACTACGAAAAATATTTGCGCAGATAAGATCTACCACTGAAGACCCTATCCCCCTAAGCCCTATAAAAGACTTACAGAAAAGTGAACGGTCTAGCTATCTTGTTTGTGCACCCTAGCCATTAATCGTATAAACGTCCTTATAAATAGGGTTACACTTAAACCCTTTTCGTTTTCTTAAATTAATGTCAATATGTTTATTTTCAAGCATAAAGTTTTTAGCTGCCTGCCTGAATGCAATATTTG
>JABSQK010000495.1 GCA_013215875.1 Lentisphaeria bacterium | reverse complement strand
GCCTTTTATTTGCGCCTTTTTCATTTCACTCCAAATGTCGGCTTCATTACCGATACGGCCGCATTTTGTGGCGATGATGGGTTTTTCTGCTAAGGGTTTTATGGCCTCTGCGACAAGTCTTTCTGATGTTCCAAAACCGTAGACTGCGGCAGTATCAATCCAGTTTATGCCATTGTTTAGACCTTCTTGAATTGCGGCAATTGCCTCGCCTTCGTCCTGTGGCCCCCATGAGGCTTTCCAGCCTTCACCGCCCATAGCGAATGATCCTATACCGATAGTTGTAAGTTCAAGATCGCTGTTACCAAGTCGTCGTGTCTTCATTATTAAGCTCCTGTAAGTCCATTTGAGACTTACGTTATGAGCTTTGCGCTGAAGTTCAATGGGAAATTTTTATATTGGTATAGCAGGAGAGATAGTGCTGCGCCGTAAGGATAAACTGATTTAGAAGGCATAGGGCCTGTATTTGACTTTCCACAGATCATCGATAACAGATGATTTATTAAGTTCTTTAATTGCCCGCTTTAAGTACTGTTTTATGTTTGTATTGCAATGGGGATAGACCGCTTTTGGGTCGATACCTTTTAGCAGGATAAATATGGCGAGAACGTAGCAATATCCTTTCTCTGTTAAATAACCAAGGTTTGAACTGCGCCAGCCCAGACCTGTATTTATGTAGAGTGCAGCAGCATTGGCCTGAAATATACCAAAGCCCATAAATACAGCTGTGATATCGGTAAGGTATTCCCAATTCTCCCAGCCACCCGGTGGTGGTACAGGCGCGGTAGATGTTAAATAATGCCCGAGCTCATGGGCAAAGGTAGCGATCATTGTTACCGGATCGCTAACGATTGACGGGTTATAGGTAATGGTAACCCTGCCTTTTTTATCAATGCTGAAGGTGCCTCCAGCACTGTATTTTTCCTCATCTGTAAAAACCATAGGCCCTGGATCTGGATCTTCTTCCTGTGCTTTAAATCGACATTTCCATTTTTTCATCTGGGCATAGCGCTTTACACGTAAGAATGTTTTTTGAGCAACTTCCTCACTCGTTCCTTCCATTGTTGGAAAGTGTCGTTCTGTTGGCGGAACAAGCCCCACGTCATTGTAAAAATGGTCGCCACCGAAGTAGGTTAAGAGCCAGTGGTAACACTCGAAGACAAATTCTTGATCCGCCTCCGGGAGAAATGGTTTCCGTTTAAAAAAGTTCCACATTGCTCACTCATCTTGTGTTGAAAGTTGCACTGTTACAGACTGAATAAGCGCTAATTTTATGCCAATCTTAAATGAGCCGGGTTTGAATGTATTCAGTTTTTTGTTTCTTTTTGCCTTTATCTTTTTTTAAGGCTTTCTGTTGCTCGCTGTAGTAGTATGCGGCAGCGCCAAGTAAGCCAATGACAATAAGGATCATAATCTTTCTAACGAATGCCTTGCGCTTGCGGACGCGTTCGCGGGCGTCGACAGTGGTTCTGTAGTCAGCCTGTATTTCATATTGTGCTGCAGCGGATACGCTGCAGAAGTTTGAGCCTTCTTTCTGAAAAATATTTTCGGCACTTAGTGGTTTGCTGCACAATGTGCATCGTGCAACAGTATCTTCCGGTTTCGGAACTGGGGGGTCTATACAAAAGTCACTCATCTTATACCTATTGCCTCTCTAATTGTTTGCATTGTTTTGTCTGCTGCCGTGCGGGCACGTGCAGCACCATCTTGGAGAATGGCTTCCACCTGATCCGGATTATCTATTAATTCCTGACGTCTGGACCGCATGGGTGCAAAGAAGTCCCAGTATTTCTCAAAAAGCTCCTGCTTGGCATTGCCATAACCATAGTTACCATTTTCATAATTACTACGCATTGTAGCAAGGTCGGCCTCTGCAGCAAATAGTTTGTAAAGGGCATAAATAGTACATGTGGACCAATCCTTGGGATCTTCCATAGGGGTGGAGTCGGAGATAATTTTCATATGAAGCTTACGCATCTTTTTTTCATCGCCAAAAATGGGAATGGTATTGTTGTAGCTCTTGGACATTTTTTCACCATCAATCCCAGGAACGAGGGCGACGTCTTCACGAATAATCGGTTCCGGTATAGTGAATATCTCGCCATATTGATTATTGAACTTTATGGCAATATCGCGTGTCACTTCGAGGTGTTGTTTCTGGTCTTTGCCCACGGGTACCTTGTCCGAATTGTACAGTAGTATGTCAGCTGCCATCAGCACGGGGTAACTAAACAGTCCATGGTTGGGCTTTAGTCCCTTATCCACTTTGTCTTTATACGTGGTGCAGCGTTCAAGCATGCCAACCGTTGTTACACTGGAAAGACACCAGGTAAGTTCCGTGACTTCCGGCACATCGCTTTGGCGAAAGAAGACTGTCTTTTGAGGATCGATACCACAGGCTAAAAAATCGATAGCTACATTCTTTACCCGTTCTCTAAGTTCAGTGGGGTCGGGTAATTGTGTGAGTGCGTGATAATCTGCAATGAAGAGAAAGGTATCACCTTCGTCCTGCATGTCGATACAGGGTTTCATTGCGCCAAAATAATTGCCAATATGCAGCGTGCCTGTGGGTTGAACACCTGTTAAAATTCTCATAAAGCTCCTTAAGCGATTATATAGGTCCAGCCGTTGTCATTGAACGAACGACTGATTGAAGAATCGCCAAAACTGCGATTGTTCACTGCAAATTTCGATAAAATTCCATCTATTTCAATATGCTGGGCTGATTTATTTAGTTTTTCTGCAACTGCTGCAGCATTCCCGCTGAAGCCTTTGTTGTCGCTAATGAAACTTTGCAGTTCGAGGCAGAGCTCATTCATCGATTCGCTGATCTTTTTATAGGCTTCTACACCGGGCTGGTGAAAGGCATTTACATTGATCAGTTCGGCATAGACTGCAACTGCGCGTTCATAGAGTGCAATGAGTAAGCCAATGCTTTCCGCACTGAGTTTTTCAACAGTGAGTCGTATGACACTGCGCTCGTTTCCATGCAGGGCATTGGATAGTCCTTGCATGAAATTGTGCAAGTAGTCGCCCATATCGAGACCAGAGGCTAATGGGTATGCGGCCGCGTTTTCGAGTACTTCGATAAATGTGATAAAGAAGTCGTTGCTGCCGTCATTGAGCTGTTGTATATAGGCGTGGGCATCAGTACCACCTTTGTTGCCAAAGACTGTTAATCCCTGATAAACCGTTTTGCCATCGAGGTCGAATTCTTTGCCGAGGCTTTCCATGACCAATTGCTGCAGGTATTTCGACAGTAGAACGAGGCGGTCGGAATAGGGTACGATAACCATGTTTTTTTCACCACTACCATTGCCCAGAAGAAACCAGCTGGCGGCAAGCAGATAGGCTGGATTGTTGAGCGGGTTTTCTTCGCGTGTCCATTCGTCCATTAGGCAGGCGCCTTTTAAGAGGGATTCGAAATCGATACCCGTAGCTGCGGCTGGTACATGACCGACTATGGCGGTTTCACTCGTACGGCCGCCAATGGAATCGGCCATGGGCCAAATCTTTAGCCAGTCATTTTCCTCGGCGTAGTTATCGAGTTTACTGCCTTCCATAGTAACTGCGGCAGCATGCTGAGCAAAATCGAGATCGTTTTCCTTATAGATTGCTTCTATGCTATCCATATTGTTACGTGTTTCACGAGTGCCACCGGATTTTGAGATACTGATCATGAGGTTTGTTTCCAGATCGATTAGCTTGAGGATATCTGTTAGCCCGGCAGGGTCTGTATTGTCGGTAAAGTAGATTTTTAGATTTGCATCGCGTTCTGCACTGCTTGCTTCATTCCAATAGGGCCCACGGAGTGCAAATTGCAGGAATTGCGGACCGAGAGCTGAGCCGCCGATGCCATTGATGATGACCGATTCGAAGGCTTTGTCAGTAGAGCCATTTATAGTCCCGGCGCGTAAATCGGCGAAGAATGATTCCACATTGTTAAATTGCTCAGAATCGATATAATCCAGGCGGTCGGTAAAGTGTGTAACCTGGCGTTGTTCATCGGGATTTTTAATTTCACCCGCTTCAATCTTGAGCATTTCTTTATGGGCGCTGGCGAGCAGATCATCCAAGGATCTAATAGCGTCCTTGTTGATCCCGCTTTGTCTAAAATCGAGGCTGAATCCATTCGATTGACTGTATATTAAATTAGAGGCTTTCATTAGTCGAACCTTTTTATATTGTGTATATAAGCTATGTTATTGCATAAAGCATCGTCGCAAAACTATAGCACATGAATATGTCATGTCATCTAATATCTGTCGCTTTGCTGGCAAGAAACGAAAGACGTAAATTATGCAGAAAAACATACTCATACTTTCAATTGCCCTTCTGGCAATCATAGTAACGACCTTAAATATCATCAATGCTACACCTGAAATACGGCCCTATAAAATTAATTCTGCGAAGAAATCCAAATTGAAGCTTGGCTGGGAGGAATTTGATAAAACCGGTGATCCAGATAAGGCGATTATCTTTTTTAATGATGCCCTGAAAGAAAATCCACAGGACTTGAATGTCATCGCTGCTATTGGTCGCATGGACATACTTTCAGAAAATTATCATGCGGCGTATAACAGTTTCTACAATGTGGTAAATGCAGATCCGGAAAATCACGTGGCGCTTTATTATTTAACCATTGCCTTATTTTCTCTTGAGCGCTATGCAGAGGCAGAGAAGCTGGGCTTAAAGGGACTGAAGGAATTTCCTAAAGTTCAGCATAAATTTGATGTGTTACTGGCATGTCTGTATCATAAGACAGCGAAAGATGCATTGGCCGAGCTTCATTTTAATAATGCTCATAATGCATTAAAAGAGGCGATAAAAGTATTTCCTGCTCATAGCAAGTGGGCAATTTGCCTCACCGAGATAACTGCATTCCAAGAGCTCTTTCCTGAACTGTCTACGCCCGATCCTAAAGACGAAATAGATCCCCAAGACAAATGAGTATTATACGTGTATTAAATGAAGATGTGAGCAATCGAATTGCTGCCGGCGAAGTGATCGAGCGACCCGCATCTATCGTAAAAGAGTTGTTGGAAAATTCACTCGATGCCGGGGCTACTCGTGTGCATGTGCTCATCGAACGCGGTGGACAGTCCCTGGTGCAAGTCCTCGACAATGGTCATGGGATGGATAAGGAAGATGCATTGCTGTGTCTTGAGGCGCATGCCACAAGTAAGATCCGCGATACGAGTGATATTGAAAATATCCATACCATGGGGTTTCGCGGAGAAGCACTTCCGAGTATTGCCTCCGTTTGTAAATTTACCTTACGCACCTGTTATAAAGATGATACAGAGGGCACCGAAATACGGGTGGATGGCGGACATATAAAAAATGTAGCCGCAATCGGAACTGCAAAAGGCACAAGTATAGCTTGTCGCAACTTGTTTTATAATATGCCTGCCCGGCGCAAATTCTTGCGGACTATGAAGACCGAGGAAAGCCATATTCATGAAATGGTTTTAATGCTGGCTTTGGGGCATCCGACTGTTGGTTTTGAATTGAGCTTTGATGGTCGCAATGTGATAAATGTGCAGCCGGATCAGGACAGGCGAACGCGCACAGGGATGTTGCTTGGGCGTGAAACTGTAAAAGAGATGCTTGAGATTGATCATGAGGAAAACAATAT
>JABSQK010000494.1 GCA_013215875.1 Lentisphaeria bacterium | reverse complement strand
TGGCACCATCGTTGGGTATTGCTAAATAAAATTATCCCCTTGGAAATGAAACTGAGTCCGGATTCACAGCGATGGATTCCAACCCGGTCGATTCAGTTTTCTTATTATTTGCTCAATACTAAAAAGAACGGTGCTGAGATCAATGCCTATTTGACCAAGCTGGGACAGACCTTGCCAAATGCGACCCAGTTTGGTAGTGATAACGGCGAATTCCATAATTTCTTTAGAGACCAGGTAAAGCAATCGCTTGAGAAAAAGGATTGGGCTAGAGCAAGTATGATACTGACCCGCTATGTGGCAATTCATCGGCCGCGAGATGGCGGGACGTGGTCACGTTATATAGGGCATATGAGCCGCCTCGTAAAAGTGGTGGAAGATGCCAAAGCCTATGAATTGGCCTTTGCTTACCTCGACAATATCCTCAAAATAAAAACCATCCCAAAAGAGTACAAATCAAAAATTGTCCTGCTAAAATCCCGCATTTCGCAGAATATTCCTGGCTTGATTCCGGTTGCTAAAAACCACCCGCTTTATGATCTGCATATGGCTGCATTTAATTATGCGGCAGGCAATGAAAGCCAGGCCTGGGAGTTGAGCCGTAAAAAAATTAAAGCATTGCCGGCGAACTGGCAGACCTTCGACCCGGGCTATGTGGCTTGGGCACTAGACCAAATGCGTAAACAGAAAATGTTAAAAGAAGCATTGGAATTTTCCTTTCACATCTTGCTTAAAGAATCAAGTTTAGAGCCGGAAAACGCTGGCAGGGTTTCGTTGATTAAGGGCGATATATACAAGGATATGGAAAACTTCCAAGCCGCCCGTCTGGAATACCAATCGCTTCTAAACAATCGCCGCTACAAAAAAACTGCTGCTGGAAAAGAGACCATGTTCCACCTGATCGACTTGATGATCCTCACGAAAGACTACAGCAGTGCTGAAGGAAAACTTGAGACGCTCACCCTTTCAACGGATCTTGGCATGCAAGCAGAAGCCTATTTTTATTATGCACGAATAAGCTTTGATCAAAAAGACTATCCCACGACTAAGGATTACCTGTCTGAAGTATTTAAGCGGCGCCATGATCATACACAAGGGCGCTTACTTGAAGGACGCCTGAAATTAAAGTTACCGCGCAGTTTGGCTGGTGAAATTGAAGTGCAAGTAGGTGACCCGCGTTTGCGCACAGTGGCAATTCCAGGAAAAACCCTGACCTTAAAGCTGCAAGATGCCAACTTGTCTATTGCCCGTGGTGGTGCTGCCATCCCGATCGTCATTACGACATCTAAAGGTGGCGACAAGGAGCATATAAAGTTGCTGCCTAGTTCCACAGACCGCACCCTGTTCTCAGGTAATATTCTGACTGCTCTGGGCAAGGTACAAAAAGGGAACTTGCGCCTGGAAGTTCGCGGCGACGATATCATCAGCTACATGATCGATCCCGAATTTCAGAAGGCAAATGAAATCAGCTACCCGCCAAAAAAACTTGCGGTCAAATCCAATGCCAACTTAATGGCCTCGGCAGGAAAAATTCTTACGGTTGAAGAAGCGGAGAAAAAGGAAATGGAGGAGCGCCTAGAAGCCCGTATGGGTAAGACACTGGGCAGCGCTAGATTCCGCGGCAGAACGGGTAAAACTGTCCGCCCGGGAAGCCCGATCTTTGTGCAGGTTATCGATTTTGATGGTGATGTGAGTGATAAACCAGATACGCTTAGTGTTCATTTAAAAACAGAATCTGGCGATGTTCTCAGTAATTTTCAATTGCTGGAAACCGGTGCGCATACGGGGATCTTCAGGGGCGCTGTACCAACAAAAGTACCTTACCCGAATGTTGCTGTTTCAGATAGCGAAGAGGGCAAGGACCCAAATGTCATGATTAACCTCAAGCGCAATGAGCTGTGGACCAGTCAGGCCGATGGGAAAAAACCCAAGTGGGTCGAGGTGGATACCATGAGTTCATCTGAAGTAACTGAAATCGAATTAATCACCCCAATGATAGATAAAATAAACCGGGTAACACTTACGGGCTTGCTTGAAGACGATTACCAGTCACTGGCAAATTATCCGCACCTTAAATCACAAAAGGTACGCAGCACAGTGATTACACTTCTAAAGGGCAAGAGTAATTTGGCTCTGGCTGATATACGTCGCATGGTTCGAGTGGGAAATACACAAACATTCATCTCCAAAAATCCGATTTTTGATCGTACAAAATTGGATAAGAAAACCAAGAACTACTGGTACCTGGCCCATGTTTCCAGCAGCTTCTACCTGAATGAAGCGCAGCAACTCGACTTAAAGTTTTTGAGCAATTTCAAACATGACTGGCAATACGTCTATCTTTTTATCGATGGCGAATATATCACAGGTGGAAATATGAAACGCCAGCTGAAAAACTGGTCCCGCCGCATGGCCCTGGGCAAAGGTCCTCACCGCTTAGAATTTTTTATACGCGATCATTTCGGGAAGAGTAAAGTTGAGCTTGGCTATCGGACCAAGGAAGGCACATACGAATCATTGCCAAAGACCTGGTTTGATGCGGATGAAAATCCTGCACTCAAAAAAATACTTCTGCCAAAGGGCGTTTTTGAAAAAACCAAAGATGGACTAAAAGTCACATTCAAAGAGCCAGTCCGTCTGCGCAAAATCAAATTCTTATTCGAGGATTTTACTGGCAACGCGATTAGCATAAAAGAGATCCGTGTTAAGGGCATAGGTGGCAAACAAATTCTGCCAGGCAATGATGACTTTAGCACAGGGAAAAATAACCGGATGCTCGAAATTGCACCAGGGGATAAGATCGATGTAACATACCGCGACCGCCAACGCTTAAAGACAGATCAAGAAATCCTTACCCAAGAACTAAATTCAACATTTTTCAATGGTGCAATTTCCCTTGTTCATGAACAAATTCTCACAGATGGGAAAAATAGGCACTATCGCTATAATGCTGCTAAACGTTGCCGGCAGGGAGATCAATTACTGATCTTTGTCTCAGATGCCGATTTTGATTTGACCGATAAACGCGATACGGTAAATGTGACAGTCAAAACCTCTGCCGGAGATAAAATTACTGTAAAAGCCCTGGAGACGGATCCTTCTCATTATGTTCAAAACCAAGACAATCATAGCGGGGTCTTTTTGGCAATTTTGAAATTTGGTAATGCAAACGGCCCGGATACCATCAAGGTAAATCCTGGCGACAAGATTTCCGTGAGTTATCTCGACAGTGAAAATACCATGCCGGGAATTCCTATTGATCGTACTTATACTCTCTTCGAAGCGGGAATAGGGAAAGCGAAGGTGAGCATTTTTAATACTGAGATCAACCGTGTGCTGGATAAAAGCGATAAAGCTCAAGCAAAAATCAAACGCATGCGCCGCAAGGGCATAAAGAATCAAAATATCTTGATTTACAAAAATGAGATTTCTGCTTCGGATCCCAGCGGTGTGGAAAATTATGATTCGGAAAAACCGGTTAACATCAGTGTTAATGCACCACTATTATTTCAGCTTGAGTATGCTCAGATGGCGCTGCATCAGGGCAGCACGTTCAATGTGCTTGTTTATGCAGAAAGCGAACTGAAGGCAGCAAAGCGCGATGGACGCAAAACAGACAAACTTAAAGTACCAGTTTATATCAACAGTCTCGGGAAACTCGCCAAGATTAATGGCTACACTATCCAGGTAAAAAACAGTCAAACCCGGCTGGACGAAACGCTCTTGGCGGAAGGTATTTTTTCTGGGCTGGTGCGTTTTCAAATTGGCAGTCATGGCGATTCGATAAATGACCTGGTTCTGGCCGAGGATAAAGCATTTGCCACGAACAAACAACGAGCAAAGGGAGACAAGGGCTTCCGTGTACCGACTCTGCTGGTCTCGGGCTCAGACACTGTCTACATTGAAGTAAAAGATATTAAAACCGGGGAGACTGTTAGTAAACGTGCATTGCTTATGTCGAATGCCAGACTGGAACTTCTCGATAAAAGCTTTACCTACCAGCGCAACAAAATACACCTGGGTGAAAAGATCTATGTGCAGCTGACTGATCCGGACCAGGATACGAGCGATGAGCAAGACCATATCAGTCTCAATGTAAAAACAGCCAATGGCGATAAACTCACTCTGAAACTTTCTGAGACCCTCAAGCACTCTGGGATATTTTCTGGTAACTTTAAGCCCCTGTATGCTGGCGAAAACAAGGAAAAATTGAATCCTGAGGATGCGGTTTTGCAGGTCGTCTTTGGTGATAAAATCACCCTGGACTTCGTCGATAAACTCAACCTTAAATCCGCTGACCCATTAGTGATTGGCCAAAGCGCCGAGATTTTTCATGGATCAGATGCTGATTTATCGAGCTTCAGCAAAAAGTTCAAAGACCCTGAGATGGCAGTGAAGACACGCTTTTTAATGGCAGAAGCTTTATTTGAAATGGCCAAAGATCATCGCAAATTGAAAAATAAGGCGCTCGCCAAAAAAGAGATTGGCGAAGGGAAACGTATTTTAACAGAGGCAATGCGTGATTACCCAAATACATCCTTGGCAGGACAGGGTGAATTTTTGTTGGCCAATCTAGCATCTGAATTAGCCAGCGAATTACCCAAAGAAAAGAATGAGCAGCGCAACAGATATTACCAGGAAGCCATTGGCCGTTTTTCAAATGTAATTGCCAGCTGGCCAGATTCCGAGTACGCCCCAAAGGCGCAGTTTAAGAAAGCAATCTGTCTCGAAAAAATGGGCAACCCAGTACAGGCTTGTGAAGAATATGTCAAATTAACCTATATCTATCCGGATAGCCAACTGGTCTCCGAAGCCACTGTCCGTCTCGGTAACTATTTCTACGGAACAAAGAAATATAAAACTGCTGGACGAATTTTTGCGAAGTTCCAGGAGCGTAAGCCGAACCATAAGCTTGCTGTGAAAGCCTTGTTTATTGCCGGGCAATGTAACATGAAAATGGAAGATTATAAAAGCTCTATTAAATACATGGAAAAATTATTGGCAACGTATCCTGAGGCACACAAAATTCGCCCAGAATGTATGTACTGGCTGGCGGAATCCTTTAACAAAAAGGGCGACTTCAAAAAAGCCTACCAAAATTTCAAGAAGTTGACCTGGGATTACCCGGATGGGCGCTGGGCCAAGATTGCCCGTGGGCGTTTAACTGAAGAAGTATTTAATAAAATGGATGTAGACGAATAATGCTTAAAAATATACTAATACTTGCAGTTGTTTTTCTTTGTCCGCTTTTACAGGCAAACTGGAAATGGAAACTAAATGGTAAAAATTACCAGAAAATGAATATGTTTCAGCGAGCACAATACGACAAGGCCGCAAAAATGTTTAATGACAAAAATTACAAAGGCGCCACCAGTGAATTTGCAAAATTTAAAGTGCAATTTCCTGACTCCGATGTAATTCCTCATATTCTTTTTATGCGGGCCCACAGCTTGCACAAGAGCAAAACACGCAACAAAGCGATAAAGCTTTATTTGGAAGTTCTCGATTTTTTTGGTGAAGAGATTGAGGCTGCAGCACCTGCACTATTCTATATGGCAGTAGCGCATATTGAAAACGGCGATACGCTCAAGGGCATGAAGCTCATGAAAGCGATGGCCGATGACAAGGATTATCAAACCCATTCCCTGGCTGCTGGTGCTATTCGCAGCTTGGCCGACAACCACTGGAAGAACAAGGAAGCAGAGCAAGCGGTAAAGTATTGGAAGCAGGTTGTACGCGATTTTTATAAAAAAAGCCATGGCGAAACTCGGCTCGCTGTGGATAGCTTGACGACGTATTATCTGCGTGAAAAGAAGTATAGCGATTATGAAAGCTGGCGTTGTAATGAAACTAATATGAAGGACGCAAAACACCGTTACTATATTAGCAACTATGCCTGGAACATCGCCTGGCGTAATTACCCAAAATCTTTCTGGGGCAAATATACGAAATTTAATAAGAAAGAAAAAGCTAAAGACATGCTGGCTTTTATCCGCTATTTCAAACAGCAAAAAACATGGTATGAAAAAAACAAAAAAATGTGGGACTTTTATACCCGCTCGTTGCATTTCACCGTGCGATTTATTGGTGACAAAAAACTCAGGGACAATGAAATTAATCAGACCATCAAATATATCGATAGCCTGAAGGATAAGAAAGATCGCATTGGCAAGTATGGCTGGGTGGTCGATCGTTTGCGGGAAACCGGGCGCCATGAACAAGCGCTGAACATTGCTCGCCGTATCCCTGAGCGCTTTAGCTCAATGTATAAGGTGTATCAGGTAACAGGCCATGGCATGGGCAAGTGGGCCGATGCTGCAAAAATATTGCAGGAGATGATTAAGGCCAATGATAAAATCTGGTCTAAACGCGCCCAGAATGACTTGGCGTGGGTCTACATGGAACATTTACGTAAATACGATGACGCGATAAAGCTCTATCAATTAATTAGTAACCCACCACATACCCTCTGGCCCATCAAAATATGTTATGAACGAAAAGGTGATTTTAAGAAAGCCCTGCTCACGTTAAATGAATTGGAAAACATGTTTCCTGACCAAGCCGCTCGTGCAGCGCTGGACAAGGTTTACCTCTACAAAAATAACGGCGATAAAAAGATGGCCATCAAACATGCCAAACGAATTTTGAAAGTATACAAAAAATCCGGACAAGCATCCCGGGCCCATCAAATACTGGAAGATTTCGGTATCGATGTCGGTGGTGGTGATATAAATGATTAAAGGAAGAACGATGACATACACGATAAAAAAAATGCTGCAATGCCTTTGTTTATTTGTTTTACTCGGCACAGCAAATGCTGCCTGGAAATCGGACAAAGACAAAAAAAAGGGGGGCCTCAACAAATTAGATTTCAAAGCAAATGAGATGCTTAAGAAAGGCCTGGATTATTTAAAGAATAAGCAGGAAGAGCGCGGGGTAAAATTAATCC